>JAUIKA010000009.1 GCA_030430995.1 Alphaproteobacteria bacterium | reverse complement strand
AGATAGGAATATACTTAAAGGTAATATATATGCACATACAGTAATATTGAATGAAAATTTAAAATTTACAGGTGAATGTTTGGTAAAAGGTAATTATATTGCTCCTAACTATTTGTGGAAAAACAGTAAACCCAATAGTATTATTCTAAAACTTGATAATGCTGATGTAACAATTGATATGCAAGATGCAATTGATTTGAACAAGCCATTATACATTCATCTAAACCCAGAGAGCAGCTTAATGCTAACCTCCAAACAAGTTAATCTAGACGAAATCTTTCTATTTCCCCATAGTTTAGAAAAAGGTATAGATTATTATTTAAGGGTTAGTCCAATGATAGATGAACATGGTAAATTCTTTATATCTCTTTCTACAGAGAAGCCAGATTATACTAAAACCCCTGAATTTCTGCATGTAATGATTATTCCACATAGGTATATATATGATAAAGATACAGGTCTGATAAAAATATTTGAAGATGTTAACCCAGGTAAAGAGACATCCTCCTATGGTGACGCTATAAGCAAAGATAGAACAGCGATGGCATCAGGTGATGACGCATCATCAAAACATGGCCTATGGATGAAAGGTTTTTATAATAAAACATTTTCAGGGCTCAATTCCTATAGAGCTGGTGGGATGATAGGTTATGACTTCTCTCCTAAAGATGATGTTACTCTAGGGCTCTCAGCCATGCTTTCAGGCGGTAGGATAAAGCAGAAAGATGGAGAGAGGCTAAATACTAACTCTAAAATGGGAACCATATATGCTTTTTATACTCCAGGAAATTGGATATGGGAGAATTACCTCTCACTTGGAAGGACCGATATAAAATCAGTAGATGTGGGTGATAAATACAGAGTTTCAAGACTCGGCGCTCGCTCTGTTATTGGTTATAAACATAATTTATCTGATGCCTGCAGGCTTATCCCATCTATAGGTGCTCGCTATGGACATACATCTATGAAGAAGCAGGATTCAGAGAATGAGAAGACATCATCAGATAGAATATTCGCTCTGCTTGGCCTAAGGCTACAGAGGAACTTCAAAATATCAGAGGATCATAAGATAACCCCAGAGATCTACACCGGGGTTGATATCTCTATTGTCAAGAACTCAAAAGCCCCTGAAGAGCAGCTGAAGAAAATAAAATCCAGCGCATTCAGGTTCAAAGCTGGGGCGAAACTCAGTGGGCAAAAGGGGAAATTTGAATACTGCCTAGACAGTGAATATAAGAAATATAGATCTTACTCCCAGGTGACTGGCTCACTTAAGCTGAAAGTGAATTTGTAATAGCAAGGAGGCTGTGTATATAAAGAACTCTATAGATTCAGCCCCCTTAAACTCTCTTCAAAGGGCATTATTGCTATGAATGAGCCTTATCCGCTAATAATACCTTTTTTCTTTAAAGCTTCCATAGTAATAACCTTTCTCTTTGCTAAATCTTGCTGATTATTAATAATAATATTAGTTGCAAATAGCCAGGTTGTGTTTTTCAGCTTAACATATCCTACATACCATCCATGCCCAACCCAATCCTTTGTTGAAGCTCCTGTTTTAGAATATAATTTATAATTATCACAACTCTCTTCAAGCATTATATCTTCTAAAATATCATAAGTTTTTGAGGATATTGGTAGCTCTCTTTTATAAAGTTTAGATAGAAATTGAATTTGCTGATATGCTGTAATTTTTAAATCCTCCTTGCTGCTATTGAGCCAAAACCTTGTTACATCTTGCCCTATAAGCTTATTTCCATAATCTAGTTTATTTAGATAGGAAATATATTTTTCTTTCCCTATTCTTTTTGCAAGCTCCTGGAAAAACCAAACGCAAGATGTTTTATATGATGATTTTAAATTCTGGTCTTGATTCCAACTGTTTAAAAATCTTTTTTCACCATCCCATTTTATAACTTCATATTGGTTTTCTAAGATTCCATTTTCAATAGCTATAATAGAGTTAGGAATTTTAAATGTTGATGCTGGTGAGAGGGGGGTGCTTGCTCTTTTATTATTAAAAATATAATAGGAATTATTGTCTTCAGAGGCAACAATCATTGTTCCTGTTGCTATATTTTTTTGGAATATATTCGCTATGTCTTCGTCATTACATAGGGAGTTCTTATTAAAGCTGCATGAACATAGCACGCATAATAGCATCAAAACTATATATTTATTCATAACTATTACCCGAGATTTTTTTGTACAATCCTTGTTCTGAAGGACCCCATTTTGCACATTAAGCTAGCCAATTTTCTTAAAATGCTTCTATAAATAATTTGCAGGTTAACAAGAACTCTAATTCAAGCAGCCTTGCACCTATTCACTATGTCTTCAAAAGTTTTTGGCTCACTTACAGCAAGGTCAGCAAGGATCTTCCTATCGAGTTCAATACCTAGTTTCTTAAGGCCAGATATAAAGGTAGAATATACCATCCCATGTTGGCGAACAGCGGCGTTAATACGTTGTATCCAAAGTGCCCTGAAAGTTCTCTTTTTAGCCCTCCTGTCTCTATATGCATAGCTTAGAGCTTTCTCAACTCTCTCCTTAGCTATTCTGTAACAGTTTTTAGAGCGCCCTCTATAACCTTTAGCTAATTTTAAAATCTTTCTATGTTTATTTTTAGTAACTATACTTGTAATTGCTCTTGTCATAATATATTTTGTTTAGCCGTTAGGTAAAAAATACTTCACTATATTCTTAGCTTGCTTGCCTTCAATTATAGTAGTTCCACGCAAGTTACGTATTTGGTCCTTGCTTCTGCGCCTCATAAAGTGACTTTTCCCAGCTTGAGTAGCCCTTATTTTCCCATTGGCGGTAATCTTAAATCTTTTCTTCGCACTGGAGTTAGTTTTCAGCTTTGACATCTTCTGTTCTTTCTTTTCCAGATATACTAATATATTTTGCTGTCTATATCAAGGCATAGTTGCTTATTTCAAGCATTATTTCTGCATAGGAAGGAATTTGCTATGGCTTGTAGCATGGTTGGTTTTGTTCCGATATCTATCCAGTCCATATCTATTGCTATAACATTAATCTTGCTTAATTTCTCTATTATAGCAGTGTCCATAGAGATATATGGTATGCCATCATATCTATCTATATAAAAATAATCCTTATAGTAGATGCGGCTTTTCATGAGGCCCAATATGTCAGTGTAATGCATCTGAAAAAGGTTAAATATTACATCTACTCTACTTAAAATAATTCCCGTATTCCATAGATACCCATTTTTAATATAATCCATAGCTTCTCTGAGATTTGGCTTTTCAATAAAGCAGGCTTTATTATTGACAGAGATATAACCCAGATTTGTGTCAGGATATATAGCTTTAGCGCCAATTAAAGATAATGTATTTTTATAGTTATTAGGATTATTAGCTATATCTTTATATTCATTATGGTTATATGTTAAATGGTCAGCAGGAGATATGATGATGTTTTGTAGCTCCATATGTTTTGCAACTAAACATGCGAATATGCAGCTAGCAAATGTATTGCGCCTTATTGGTTCATAGATGATTTCTATATTTACCATTACTTCTTTAGCCTGCTTCATGATAATATCTTTATATTTATGAATGGTAACAACATAGCATTTAGTAAATTTAAATCTTTCTAATGTGCTTTGGAAGCTACTTTTCCCTTCAAATATTTGTAAAAACTGCTTGGGCATATTATCCGTAGAGCTAGGGTAAAGCCTACTGCCCGCACCCCCTGCTAATATAAAAACTGCGTCCATATAGATAGCTACATATTCATTAAATTACATTAAATCATAGTAATGAACAGATTAAAAGAGTAAATGTTGCTAAATAGAGATATAACGCTGTAATAGATTAATAAATGGAGTTTGAGTATGTATAAACTGGTTGTAATATATGGCCGCGTTGTGAAGGGGTTCTAATTCAGTAGAGGAAGTATATTACTCTGCATGGAAAATATGATTAGCATAGGTATATTAATTTGCAATTGTACTACCCGCTCAGCAATTATACTCATCAATTTTAGATATAGCATTAGTTAACTATTTGACTAAATATTTTACCTGCGCAGCAATAATATTGTATATCAATATAATAAGTGAATTAGTTTTAGAAACTGCATATATATTATTAAAAAGGAAAAAATTACTATTTAAATAATGTTAATGACAAAAATGTAATTATTACCTATAATATACATTCTATTTTTGTGGTGAATACTCTGATTGCGAATTTTTTACTTTCTATATTACCACTAAAACAAATTTATAATAAACATCAATATGAATATAGACGTAGTTATATTTATAGCGTTTCTAGTTGTAAGCCTGATAATGGGAGTACAATATGGATTAGGAGTTAAAAATATAAAGCAATATGCCTTGGGTAATAGGAATTTTTCTACAGCAGCAATAATATCCACTATTATTGCTAGCGTAGGGGGTAATATTCTCGTTATGCCATTACATGAAGTATATACTACTGGTTTAAATTACGCATTCGCTTGTTTGGGGGTACCAATCTGCATATTCTTTACAGCTTATTTTTTAATACCAAGGATGCAAGAATTTTTAGGAAGTATTTCAGTTGCGGAAGCTATGGGAGGTATGTTTGGTAAAAAAGTTAGAGTTATATCTGCTATCTCAGGCTCAATAAGCTCTGCTGGTTTTATAGCTATACAATTTAAAATTTTATCTTGCATTTTTATATATTTTTTAGGGATTAATGAGGTATATACCAATATTATTGCAGCGTCTATTATAATATTTTACTCTGCATTTGGTGGCACAAGGTTTGTAGCAAAAACTGATGTTGTACAGCTTATGACTTTTTCTGTTTTTATACCTATTTTATGCATAGTAATATGGAACAAACTTGACAGTTGGGGTAGCATAGCTAATGCTGCCTCTGCTACTATTTTTGATTATAAAAAGGTATTTTCTTTTGAAAATACTAGCATCTTATCTACATTGGCCCTATTCTTTATTCTGTCTATACCTGGGCTGGAACCATATATATTCCAAAGGATATCTATAGGTAAAGATACATTGCAGGTAAAAAAAGCATTTATTATTTCAGCGATCATAGTAGCCGCTGCTTCTATTCTCATGTCTTGGGTTGCGTTTCTTCTATTTGCTCATAATCAATTTTTGGACTCTAGCCAATTATTACAACATATAGTACTCAATTATACATCAGAAGGTTTTAATGGGGTTTTATTAGTGGGCATCACTGCAATATGTATGTCTACAGCAGATTCATTATTAAACTGCTCTTCTGTATTAATTGCTCACGATATCTTAAAACCATTAAAGCTACTATCTAAAAAATCAGAATTATTAGCTTCTAGATTGGTGACCATAATATTGGGAGTAATAGCTATTGCTCTGAGTTTTATTGAAGGGGGTTTTTTAAAAATAGCGCTTATTGGGCAGAGTTTTTATATGCCAATAGTAACCGTACCTATGTTTTTTTCAATATTAGGCTTCCGTAGTAATAGTAGATCTGTCCTTATAGGTATGTTAGGAGGGTTTATTACCGTTATGATATGGCATATATATGATATAGAGATTAACAGCATAATACCCGGTATGTTTGCTAATGCTATATGTCTTTTTGCTAGCCATTATATATTTAAGGCTCCTATGGGATGGGTAGGTATTAAAAATATGAACCATGTAAATGCTATAAGAGCTAATAGACGTAGAAGGTTTAGTATATTGATGAAGTCAATGAAGGATTTTTCTTTGTTAGTATATTTGGAAGAAAACCTTCCTGTAAATGATAGGTTATTCATCTTGTTTGGTGCTTTTATTATGACTTCTACATATGTATCTATGTATATGATGCCAGAATATGTAAGGGCTGAGGACTATTTGATTTATCACTATCTTTGCAGATCTATAATAGTTATTGCATCTATTATAATGATATATACTGTATGGCCTCCTTTATTCAAAAGTAAAAAACTAATATCCATTTTATGGGTACCATCTTTATTTTATATATTAGCTTTTACATCATTTATAATGGTTATTATTAGTAATTTTAACCCATTTCATATAGTAGTATATTTATTAGGCGTATTAGTTATGTCTATATTACTTAGATGGAAATCTACTCTTGTGTTTATTATAGCAGGTGCTTTTTTTGCTAATTATTTCATTAAATATATAATGCATATAGATTGCTTAACTACAAGCATAAACATACAATCCCATGTTACATATTTGTTATTCATGATCACAATTATTATGATATGTTTTGCTAGTGGGAAACAAAAGGCAGAAGATGCAAATAAGCTGCTATTACAAAAACTGTTATTACAAAACTTAACAGAAAAATATAAGAGGAGTGTTTTTGATATAGAGAAGCTTAAATGCTATAAAAAAGATTTTTCTTATAGATTAACATATGAATGTATAGATGTATTCAACCAGATAAATGAAAAGCTGCAGAGTTTAGATTTTGTGACGCCGCATAAGAATATTACTATTAACCTGCGAAATATAGCAAAGAATTTATCAAAGGTATCAGGGGTGTTAAAAGAATGCTTAGACACTACAAATACCTTAGTGACTATTAATATCAGTATGATAGATATAGACTTATTTATAGATGAACTATACTTTAGAACAGAATTATGGAATTTTACAAATATATTAATAGAAAAAAATACCAAGGTCAAAAAATGGGTTGTAGATAAAGAGCTAATATATAAAGCAATAGCTGTTTTATTAAGATGTGAAGAGAGGGATTCACATATAACCATAGTTATAAAAGATAGTGTGTTAGAGGTAGATGCAGATTTTGCAGCAAATATAAAGCAAAAAATAAGTTCTATTTCCTTAGAGATAACAAGTAATAGCGGTTTTTATAATCTATCAGAAAAAGATCTTGAGGTAATAAGAGACATTACAAAATCTCATTGTGGTGACTTTGTATATATATCAGAAGATAGCATTTGTATATTGCAGGCTCCTGTGGATATTGAAAAGGTAATTAAAAAACTCTCTAGTTCTATAGATAGTGATATTGAATATAACAATATTAATAAAGAAATTATAAAAAGGGAGGCAATAGAAAAACTTGCTAAAAATATGATATCACAATATTTAGAAATCAGATTAATTTCAAAGGTTACAGGCCTGAGCGTTTTAGAAATAGAGAATTTATCAGTACAAAATGGAGATTAAACTTTGCTCTTTTTTTTAACTGAAATTATATCAGCTAGTCTTTTAAATATTTTGTAATATCCGGTTAACTACATGGCTAATTTATATATGAATCTATTGATGCTAATATTTAATTCATGTTTTTAGGAATTTTTCAGCAGATGGTGGTTGTATATACATAGCTTCTATTTTGCTGCTAAATTTCTGCTGAGATATTAGGTGATATGCATATCTACCTATATTATAATTATTAGGTCTAGATATTCTTGGTAAGAATACTACGTTATCTACATTATTTGTTAGCTCTTTATTTATATGCCCTATATGTACAGTTGTGCCTTTGTTAGCAAATTCTGCTCTGCTCTTAATTACTTGCTCATTTGTACATAGCGCAGCATTTGTAACCTTTTCCCCATTGTTTTTAAATATCTGCATATAATATCTGTTTATTCCAGCATAAATAGTTACAACAGAATAAGCAAAGTCAGTAAAGTAATATTGTACGCTATGTTGCAATAAGCAGAAGTTGTCTATTACAACAGGTGTGATGTTTGGTATGGCTGCAGTTATGCCGCATACTGCGCTAAGCCCAACCCTTATGCCTGTAAAACTCCCTGGGCCTTTTGTAACCGCTATATAATCTATATCTTCATATCTCTTTCCCGCATTTTTTAATAGATTTTCAATTAGGAGCACCAGGCGTTCTGCTTGCATATTTTTATGGTATATATTTCCAGCAGATATAAGTTTCTTCTCTTTAAATAAGTTAACAGTAGCAAAACCTAAGCTTGCGTCTATGCAAAGAATAATCATATAAAAAATATAAAAAATTGGTATAATGTAAGTTCAGAAACAAATTATGTTATATTCTGACTAATTATACCAGATGCTTTGCGTATTGCGCAGCACAGAATTATGATATTGCCTCTATAAAGAAATCTATCAAAACTGAATCTAAGTTTTTTGATGATGTTTTATATACTCAATTGACCGTTCATAATAAAAAAATAGATATATTCTACTTTCCTTTTGGCTGTGTAGTTATATGGGGTGCAACTAAGGCAGAAGAAAATGAAATCAAAGAAGATATATCACACTACCGCAAAGAGCCAGAGAATATATATGCAGATGAAGTAGTCAATGTTATTATTGACAGTAAGCTATCAAAAGATTATATAGCTGATGAAGAGAATAACAAGATATGCTTAAAACAGGACTCTTTATATAATAGATTTGCTATTTCATATGCAGTAGCGCAATCTGTTAAGTTAGATACATTAGAGCGCTATGTTAGTAATTTGCTTAGTGATTCTGCCCCTATGCAGAGGGAGCTTTCTCAGAAGGGGAAGGTTTCATTATCTAAAAAGGAGCTTTCAAAAAAAATAGGTATTCTTTTTAGCGCAAGATATTCAATTAGTCTATATGGTGAAATATTAGATATACCAGAATTTTTTTGGAGAAGGCCAAGCTATGAACCCATATATATTATTACAACAGAGTTTCATGATATACAAACAAGGCATAGCATTCTGAATAAAAGATTGGATATAATCCATGAGTTATATACCATGCTTTCTAATGAGTTAAATTACTTTCATTCAACCAGGCTAGAGGTGATAATAGTAGTTCTTATTGCTATAGAAGTTATGCTGGGAATAAGTCAGCATAATCTTTATAAATATGTAATTGAGTTTTTTAAAGGGCTTGCTTGGTAGGGGGGCATCGGTGCCGATCTATACAAATATTAATTAAAACTTGGGGTTTGTGTAATCCCAGAGTTATTGAGTCTAGAAGATACGATATGTGCTTGGAGAAAAAGATGCTATGCAGTAGACAAAGCATGCTTAATTTCTGATCTTTTTGGTGTCCCTAATCTTCTGCAAAGATAGTAATATGCATAAGCAGAACTACAGGAAGAAGTCCCTAGTATTCCAGAAGGAGAATAATATACCATTAGCAGCTGTTTTTCCTTCTTAAACCCTTTTTATCCTCGCCAGATGCTTATAATCATCATATTTAGGTATATAGCGGATATGTGGATAAATGGCGTAACTCTTATGGCGCTGAAAAAAACATATTAACTCTCTCAAGCCTTGCAAATGCATTTTGAGCATTTCACTTGTGATTGGGATATTCATCATTCTCAGGTAAGGCTTTGTGCTTGCAACTTTTATATAGCATAAATTATCTGGAATGCTTGTTGTGATGTCTTTATAGCCGTTATTTGCCGCTATCATTGCTTCTATAAGCATCTGGCTAGAAATTCCGCTGTCTATTTCAGCCCTAGTGGGGACTGCTCCTGTTTTGAAGTCTATTATATCTATCTTACCAGAGCTGGATATCTCTATCCTATCTGCTATTGCAAATACCTTTACGCCCTCTATCTGCATTTCTCCTTTTATTTCAGCGTATTTTTTGATATCTCTGCGTTTATCTTCAAATTCAATATATTCTTCAGCAAGGCTTAAAAACCTATTGAGCCAATATCTATTAATGCCAATATCGGATGCTATATATTCTAAAAGCTTTAATAAATTTTCATATCCATATGCTTGCAGCTCTGCATATTCGGCAAATACCCTATGAATAAATATCCCAAATTTTGACATGGACATTTCATCATCTTCTATTTTTCTTAGTTTCAGGATGTTTTTAGCATAAAACCCGTATGGGTTGCGGATTAGCAATTCTATATTAGTTGCGGATATCTTATCTGGCAAATCTGCTTGTGCAATTTCATTTAGGCTTTTATTTTCATATTTAGTAATATATGTGGTGATATTTTCGTTATTATTATCATAGAAGCTGTCTTCTATAGATTTTATAGCTACTATATTATTGCTACTTGATAGCAAGATTCTTGTACTGAATGCAAATTTCCTCTTTTGCATAGCATAGCTATATATACCCAATTCTTCCTTTGTTGATTCACTACACCATATATTATATTTGTTAGGCTCTGTCCATTGCCTATCTGAAAAGTCTAATAAGAACTTATTTTTTTCAGGAAAGAATATAGAATCTTCTACTGATGTGATGATAATATTAGGGTCATATTCCATATTTGTATATTCCTTAGCTGTAAATATGAGATGCTGCAATATCTCTAAATATTGGCTTTTCATTATTTTCCCTATTACTTTCGCATGTTCCAAAATCTCTTGAAAAAATTCAGAGGCGCTTTTGCTGAATAGCTGACTTTGCATATATAGCTTAATATTCATATTAAGAAGCTCATAAAAACAATGATAATTTTCCTTATCTTCATTTGTGGCTATAGATTCTGCTATTTTAAAGAAGCCTCTTAGATATGGGCTCTCCCCTAGGCTTTTCCCGATAGTGTTGATATGTTTTATCCCATGATGATTTAATAGATTGGATAATGCCTTTATTCCTATATGGTTTTTTGAAGTGATAACTATATTCTCATCTTGTTTGCTAAATATTAAACTTAATAATAAACTAGTTTGAGAGAATATATCTGATGTTTGATATCTTTTAATGTTTTTATCATTATTTATATCATTTGAATATATAAAGATTCTTTCTGCCTTCTTAATAAGTTCTTCTATGCAGTGATGCTCTATTTCCTCTTTAGATACATCTGCTAGAATAATATTCTTTTTGTTATTTTTTGCTAGCTCCTGCATGGCAAGCTTTCTATAGTTTGCTATGCTGACTTTATTTGTTTCTTTTAGATAATCTTCCCACAGACGTTTTAGAAAAGGTAGGAATGCATTTATCTCTTCAATATGCTCTGCTGCTTCTGTTTTAATTATCTTATCTAAGTCAAGATTTGTGGTGCTATTGAATAAAGTAACAGTTTCTTTTGCTATTTTGAGTGCTTCTACTATGCTGTAGTTTTTCTTTAGATATCCTGTTATATGCCTTGTGATAAAAAAGATCTGATGTGTGAAGTTAGCTTTTTGTGGAAGGTTAGGAAAATATAAATTATTGATGGTAGTAATTTCTGGCATCAGAACAGCTGAATTATTCATTAAATATCTTTTTAATATATAGGCAACTTTGCCGCTTGGCGCTATTACAACATAGTTGTAGATATTTTTTTGCTTTGCTAAAAATTCTGCTACAATTGGTATAAATTCCTCATTAGGTTTAATATATATATACTGCATGTTAAAAGATGAAACGTCTCAAATTAGTTTATGGTTTTTCTTTGGGTTCTTTATAGGTATTTTAACTTATATTACATATTTGGGTAAGGTAAATAATCTTATTATATCAGCAATAGCAATATTACCATTAGTGTTTTATAAAAATAAGGAAGTTTGCCTAGCATTTTGTTTTATTTTATTTGGACTGATTATGGGGTTTTCTATAGCCTATTTTCAGCTATCCAGTAAGCTCCACTCTCAATTATTAGAAGAGAAGAAAATATTACATTTAGAAGGAGAGGTAAGGAGTCTAAAATATGCAAAAAATGGACAGGTATTTCTTCTAAATACTGCTAAATATGGCCTTATTAGATTAAATTCTAATAGATGCTATGATGTAAGCAAAGGTGATGAAATATCCGTTAAGGCTAGCTTATATCCATTTGCTACAACTATGTTACCTTATGGTTATAATTTTGCGTTATATAGTAAGCTTTCAGGGATATACGCAAATGGATATATATACCAAACTCCAAAAGTAATAAAGCCAGCTAAATCTAGCAATATAATATCTAATATTAGAAAAAAAATACGTACAGCAATATTAGAGCATTTGCCGAAGGAAACGGCAGGGGTTGCAACTGCGCTTATGATAGGAGAGGCAAAAACAATATCAGAGGAAACTTCAGGTAGGATGAGGAATGCAGGTATAGCACATATATTATGTGTATCAGGGCTTCATCTTAGCCTTATTGCTATGGTTGCATATATATGCATAAGGCTTATTTTGTCTTTTTTTTGTGGTCTATATACGCAAAGATATGCTGCTATAGGAGCAATAATCGCAAGTGGTTTATATTGGATGATATCAGGAATGTCTGTTGCCACCACTAGGGCATATATCATGACATTTGTCATGCTATTTTCTATGCTTATATCAAGAAACCCAAAACCAATGCGTAGCCTTGGGCTTGCTAGTTTTATAGTGTTGGTATTGAATCCACAAGAAGCTATATCTCCGAGTTTCCAGATGTCTTTCTCTGCAGTTATGATATTGCTTAGTTGTTATAATACAGAGCCCCCTTTTTGCAAAAAATACTATATATTCAGATATATATATATGAATATATATTCAAGCTTTATGGTAAGTGTTATTATAGCCCCAGTAGCTATGAAGAGTTTTTTTACTTTTTCAGTATATAGTGTAATAGCTAACTTAATGGTGGTGCCTATGATGTCTTTTATTGTTATGCCACTTACATTCTTTAGCCTTATTTTTATCTTTTTATCTTATGCTAAGTGGCCTTTGTATTTACTCTCATTTTTTATTAAGATAATTATAGAGATATCTAGCTATATAAGCCAGCTTCCATTAGCTGTTTATTACCATGGCTATATAGGGGATATGAATATGTTCATATTTATATTGGGGTTGTTTTGGTTCAGCATATTCCGTAGCAGAGTTAGATTAGCCGGCATATATGTTATGGTAATAAGCATAATACTCATAGTTTTAAGTAGCAAGCCGAATATTATTATTGACTGCAGAAGACAATTAGTAGCTATTAAAGAGAAAAAAGAATATGTTATATATGGGCAAAAAATCACAAAGAGCCAAAAACAATATTGGGCTGGTTGGCTTGGGCAAAAAGATATAGAGTTTAAATATTCAGATTTGGAATCTATAGAGTCATATAATTATAAAATATATTTTTCTAAATATAACGATATATTAAAGGTGAATGCTTATAAAGGGGGTGAGGGCCTAATATGTAAGGATGCGTATGGAGATAGCAGTATATTATTCATAGATTAAAATACAAGAGAGTATATTGATCGGCAATATCTTTACTGCTATAATCACTTAATAATTTTTATTTAGAAAGTGGTGATTAGAAAAATATTATTTGCAGTTTTAACCTTTGTTTTGGTAGTGTATCTTGCAATTTGGCATAACCTTAACTTAAAAATGTATAACCAAATTACTAAAAATGGTTTAGAATTTATTTCTACAGGATACTCCGCTAATTGCGTTTTAGCGAAGAAAACAATTAATCCTATGAATCTGGCTGTGAATCTTTCAGGTTGTACTGAGAAAAAGGGAGAGAAAGTAATAAAATATTTAGATGATGTGTCAGTAGGATATAATTTATTTAAGCAAAATTATTTTCTACAGTATCAAGGCACAGCTATAGTCACTGCGCCGAATGATGTTGAAAAAAAGATAAAGGCAGATATTGCCTATAAATTACCATCATGTTTTTTTAGAAAAGTTTTCCATTGTATTTCTGATAATCAATGTACCATTAAAAATTTATTCCAAGACAAAGTAAAAATAATTTATAACATTAACAATATTGAAGTAAGTAAGTTAGATAAAGCCTTATTTAGTGGCAATCTTTCATCCGATATTTTAGTGGAAGATATTCCTGATAGCTTTGATAATCAGCAAATACCTAGGAAATATACAATCTCTATAAATAGCGCATCTAATATAGGTAAAAAGGAAGGTTTAAATTTGGATGATTTCTGGTGTGGTAGCTTTGCTACTCCTGCATCTTTCTTATTATCAAATTTTGATAATACTAAGATTGCAACAAATGTTAATATAGATCTTGCAGAATATAGTCTGAGCTTGCCTAGTATTTTGAATTCAAAAATAGATATAGCAACACAGGAGAAGTCAGCTTCTATAGATATAGGGGTTGATATTGGTATAACGCCGGAAAATATTAGCTTAAAAATAAATAACAATGCTATTTTCAATAAAGAATATATAAATTATCTGGCTATATGTTTTGAAAGTTTAATAAATTCAACTTCTAAAAAATATAACAATAGTAATAGTTTAGGCCTCACAGCAGCTAATATAGAAAAAGTTTTATATAGTTGTTTAGATAAGTCTATATTAGAAAAAAATGGGTATAAATTGAAGTCAGATGTAAATATAGGGATTATTAGGAATCCTATTGGAATCATAGGAGATATAAATTCATTTGGTATATTGGTTAATAACAAGGGGGTAGATTTTAAAGGTGGATTTGAATTTACAACTTCAGTGCGTAGTTTTTCTGGTAATTTAAAATTTACTTCATTAAAAGATGTGATGGATTTTATTGCTAGCTATGCTACATGTTTAAATAGTGCTGGAAATCAATCTGAGCCTGACAATCTAGATAAAGCGTTAATAGAGGAAACATCTAATACATATGTATTATTGGCTAAATCCTTTGCTGGTGAAGATCCTGATAAAGACCCGCTTACAATAGCATTTGATATAGATTTTGATAATGCTGCTAATAGCACTATAGGTGGCAAGTCTTTTGTTGAGGTAGAAAGGGAGCTTAGTAAGCTAGCTGTTATATCTAATAAAGATAGTGGTGAGAGTGGCATGGGAAATGCAAATGAAATAAAGCAGTCTAGCAAGGAAACTAGTAAATCAGTAGAAGCGGGCGCAATGCCACATATAAAGCAAGAGATTAACAAAAATGATGGGGGAGGAAATGATTCTATAGGAGGTAACAATAAAACAGAGCCTTCAAAGAATGAGCAAAGCATTAATAAATCTGACGCCAATGGTAATGATTCTGAAAAAACTACAAATACTGAGCCAGCTGATGTGAATCAAATTAATAATAAAGCAGAGACGTCAGATAAAGCAGATGGTAGTAATGCTAAATCCTCGGATGTCAACCAAGATAAGTAATTTATAATGTATCAGGATAACATATTTACAGATATTATTCATGGCAGTGCAAATTGTGATAAGATATATGAAGATACTGCTCTGATAGCTTTTAAAGATATCAATCCTATAGCTGATATACATATATTGATAGCTCCTAAAAAGAAGGTAGTAGACTTTTCAGATTTTATATCCAGTAGCACAAAAGAAGAAATAGCAGATTTTTTTACCTCAGTAAATAAAGTAGCAGATAAGCTTAATTTAGGTAAAAATTTTAAACTTATAATGAATACAGGGTATGAAGCGGGGCAAAGGGTGTTTCATTTTCATATCCATATGATATCTGGAAAAAATCTTAAAGAGCATGATTAATATAGCTATTATAGGAGCAACAGGGGTTGTAGGAAAAGAGATAATAAAGCTGTTGGAAGAGAGCGAAATTGAGATAGCAGAGATATATTTTTTAGCATCGCATAATTCTTTAGGTAAATCCATTAACTTCAGGGGCAAAGATATAATAGTGCAAGACAGCCTTAACTTCTCACTTGTGCAATATGTTATTTCTGCTGCTTCTGCAAATGTTATTGAGTCTTTATATAGTGAGATTAAAGCAAATAATTGCATCTTAATAGATAAGAGCTCTTTATTCAGAGCAGATAAAAACATTCCGTTAGTTGTGCCAGATATAAACAAAGCAGTTATAACAAAGCAGCATAAAGTTATTACTGTGCCAAATTGCTGTGTGGTGCCCTTGGCTATTTTAATTGATGCTATTGGCCCCTCTAAGGTTAAGCGCATAATATGCTCAACATATCAATCTACCTC
>JAUIKA010000008.1 GCA_030430995.1 Alphaproteobacteria bacterium | reverse complement strand
AAAGACGCTGTTGAACATGCAAATAATAGGTCTTTAAACGCTAGCAATACAGAAAGGCCCCAAAAACTTCCAACTCATCATAGCGATGAGAAGCAAAGCAGTGATGAGCATAAGCAAGAGCAAAAAGAGCAACAAGGGCAAGTAAGCTTCCACACTAAGCTTCAGGGCCAGATAGCAGATGCCATGCGCCCTAAGGGAATAAGGGGCAATGTTGTTTCTGATGCATCCATACTGGAGCGGGCATTTGGCATCAACATTTCTATCAGGGATGAAGATACAGCAAAGCCTCTGCATGGCGGCTTTAATGCAGATATGCATATAGTGATGGGCACTGACGGGAAGCTCGCCTTTTCTGAATCCCCTCAGGATAAATATGGCAACCTCTTTGGTGCTGTCTCTATCCGCAGCAACAAGTCAGAGGAGCTCCTCCGAAATATATGCGCTGACTCTGTTTTGAGCCATGGCCCTAGCATCCCTAGGCTCTCAGCTGAGCATTTTATGCAGGAGAAGAAGCCTGAAAGCGAGAGTCCACAGCTAAGCAAAGAGGAGATAAAGAGGAAGATGGGCCTTTCTATTGAGTCCCTATCACCCTATCTTTGGGATGAGTTTGGCAACCCAGTTTCCAAGGCTCAGCATGAGCAGCTACATGGCATAATGCAGAATAATCTGCAGAGCTATATGCAACAGATAGCTTTGGATGATTATGTCAGCTCAAGAGATAAGTTATATTCAGATACTAGTTTCCATACCCATATGGGCAATATGGATGATATGGCCTTCACTAGGGAGGATATAAGCATATTGAAGCAAAGCTTTGATAGTTTATATAGCAAGTGGCATTCACAAACCAGCTTAGCGCATACAGCAGATGTTCTTCTTGGCCTGTCTTATGAATATTCACAATTCGCAGAAAGCAACCCTTTACTAGCTGAATATGGCATTGCAGCTATGTCTGCAATGGGCTCTGGCGTTGTGGGGGCTGTTAATGGTGGCATTAGAGGAGTAGCGTTAGGTGCTACTTTAGGGCCAATAGGAGCAACAGGAGGAGGAGCGTTAGGTGCTACTTTAGGTGGTGCAATAGGCATTGGAAGTTCGGTTTTATCTCAGGTTAAGGCTCATGTGCTCTCAAAGGCTCTGCATATAGACAAGGCGGTTGAATATGCTCAGCAGGAGATAGCGCCTATGATAGGGAAGCTAGACCCATCTTTGACTGACCAGCAGCGGAACATCTTAGCGGCAGCAGTTGTGCTTGGCAGCATGAGCCTAACCGGAAAGGCTAAATCTGACCTGGTAAGGAAATTCGCTATGAACCCTAGCAATGCTAAGAGCTATGCAAAGGTTGCTGTTGAGAATGTTAATAAGCAGACTACATTGTTGAATAGAGGAAAGGGTGGTGTTGGTGGAGGGGGTAAAACCCTGGACAGTAAAAGGACGCGTAAAAACAGCGCGACTTCCAACTAAAGACAAAATTAGATTCGTGCCTAAAGATAAATACCATCCTTCTAATCCTCTTCCTCGGGATAAAGAGAATATTAATCCAAAAGCTATACCCTAAAGACCAAACATGACAATTATAATGACCACTCATATAAGAGTTAGGTGTTGCTTTCCCTATAAGAGTTAACTTTTCTGTATCTATCTTTTCTGCAACATTATTACCATAAACAATGATTTTTTATTTTTTCAAATTCTATAATTGCTTGGTCTTCTGCTTCCGAATTACTATACATTATTCGAAATTACTCATTGTACTATCACTTGAAAAATTTTCTCCTGATAATTTCAAATTATCTTCTTCAGGAAAACTTGGGCAATTGCTTTGATAATAGATTTTGGTGTTTTCGATATATTACCAATAAATGCATGATTATATTGGTAATACTTAAACAGAATAGGGAATATTAATCAGGATAATTTTCTACGGGTTTGAATGTACTCTATCTCTTGTCTGGTAAAATTAATATTTTTTTATATCAAACATTTATTTCTTAATTAACAATTCCTAGAGTATATAGAGTCGATATTCTTATCCATATTAATAATATATATTAAACCTAGATCTATCAAAATTTAAATCTATTATCAATCTAATATCATAAATAGGTAAATATAATTTATTATTTAATATGATAAAATTAGAAAAAATAAGAGATTGTATGAAAAAGTTAGAAAAGGTACTTGAAGGATATCTTGCATGTTTTTCTGCTGAAAAATATGAAATATTTTTAACAAGAGAGCTTGCAAAAGTTAGTTGTGAGAAAAAAAACCGTATTTATCATAAAATCACTGATTTATATGATTCAAAAGGGTGAACTTTACCAGAAGAAAAACTTCTTTTCCTTCAGGAAACTTTAAATGGGAAAGAAACGAATGTTGATCTTGCTGGCCAATTTGAAGATATTAAAATAAGTTTAAGTAATAATGAATATGTATGAAATTAAAAATTAGAAGAGATGATGACTATTGTTTTATGCGTGCAAAAATAAATTTTTCTGAAAGCAACTACAATACACCTGAAAATTTTATTCAAGAATCATTTAGTACGGGGAGTAAAAAATCAAAAAAATCAGACTCGTCAAGCTTAAGTTTGTTGAGCGATAATGATTATTATGAGTGGTTTAATTTTTATATTAAAGATGGTGAAGATTTTGGCTTTAACTATGATGAGCAAAATAGTGTTACGATAACTTTATCAGGAGAAGAAAGTTTTACTTTAGAATAATTGCGTCACAGCACAAATTCCTTAGCTCTAGGACTTTTAACGAGATATTTTAGTTTAATTTCAGATTTTTCTTTCAAAAACTTTATGCTGTTTTTTGTAATGAAAATACCACCATGACCAGCTATATCTACCGATAGTAAATTTGGGGCTCTGTCGCATCTACAACCAATGTTTAAATTCTCTCCAATTTGGTTATATTTTCTATGCAGAGATTAAAGATTTAAACGGAACCTTCAAGTTATTGACTTTAGGATGAACATGTTTGTCTATCTCTAAATTAACTTGACGGTTCCGCTCACGGGCATAACTACACTGAAGGTAGCACCTCATAATTTAGTATCCAAGCAAATATGCTATATAACCTATTCTAAAACTTCAGATTTCCATTCCAGATTTTTTTTATCAAAGAAGTAATATCTATTTTCTTTTAAATTATCTAATTTTATACATCGTGAAAGGGCATCATGGGAGCTAATAAATATGCCTCTATAATAAGATTTATAATAATCAAAAGTTTTAAACAAGAAGTTAATTTTCTTTTTCAAACTTGGTATTATTTTTTCAGATCTTGCAAAGTAGATATTTTTTCTCCCCCAAAGGCAATAGGGAGCATTGGATAATCTGTATATTTTGATTTTAAAGATTTACCTACATAATTTGCAAAACTCCCTGTTTTCATATTTACTATGCTTAAAGAGCCTATTGGGATTATTATTATCATACTGTTATAGTCATCAGAGCTGAAAAATATAGCACCTGCAAAATCTATTAATTCTGTTATTTTATTATTTATATTGTATAGGCCAAGTTTAACAATTTGTTTTTCTCCCTGGCGGTATATTTCAAGCTCTATAGAATCTTTTGATTGATTCATTGCCATATCTAATTTATATAAATCAGCACCTAGTAAGTTGCCATTTACTTTCCATAATATATCACCTGGTAATAGAGCATTATCAGAAGGAGTGCTAACTATTATTTTTTGTACTACCAATGCTTTTCTCTTAATTTCTTTATCTAAAGACGCATACTGAATATGAAGTTTTTGAGGAAAGTTATAGTAATCGCAGGCCTTGTCTAAACTTATGTAGTCTACAATAACCCCTATATGCTTTCTTGGCGGAATTTCACCTTTGTTTAAATATTTCAAAGCCTATGAGATATACTTCACTTTCAAAGAATTACTATAAGAATTGGAGCCAGCGAAATGTACTCCTGTAACTTTTCGATCTTCATTCATCAGAGCAGAACCACTCGCCCCCCTGCTCTGAGAAAATTAACTGTATAACATTGCTGAGGTAATATACCTTCTATATCATAGGTATTTGTAATATATCCTGTATGCATTATGAAGACTTCCTGGCCATATTTAGCAAAAGATTCAGCAAATTCAACCTCTATTGCATTTGCTGGAACCTGAGCTGGGTCCACCTTTAGGACAGCAAAATCTTGCCAAATATCATAATATAGTAGCTTTGCATCTGTGATTTTACCATTTTCAAAAGTAACTTCATAATTTACTATTCCATTGGCTACAACATGGTGATTGGTAACTATATATCCTTGTTGCTTATTAACTAAAAAGCCAGAACCACATGTCCTTCCCATTGGATCATAAGGCATTAACAACCCTTCTGAACTTATTTTTACAGAGGATTTCTTCGCTTTTTCTATAACATTAGAAGGGATTTCTGCATTTACTAAGGTTATAAAGAAGGTTAAAATAACTAAGGTATATTTTTTCATAAAAATGCTAGCTAGTGATCAAAGGATAAATATAATAGACTGAATATATCTATCTGTCGACCTCTACTTCTATTCCTTTCTTTTTCCTTATCTCTCCCTCCACCATACACTATGTTTAAACTTTTAAAATCTAACTCTTTCATAAAATGAATATTCAATTTATAATGTTATATTATTAATATATTTTATATTAATCAAGTATTAATTTTTTGGTATTATGTTTTTATTTAGAAAAGAAGTATTAGACAACCAACAAAATAATTATAGCAAATTTGAGATGTTTAAATCTTTAATCGCTGTATAGAAACATTAACTAAATAGAACCAAAGCTAACGTTCAAGGATAGATGCAACAGCACCTCCCAAGGATATAGCTTACACTAATGTATATATTATATGATCCCCAAAAAACGCTATAAATCAGCTTTCATTTTGTAAGAATCTGTTATAGTATATTTACCGTTAATAAAATAATTTATTATTTATGTACGACTTTATAAAAAGTCAATTAGACGATCAATATTCAACCTCTTTGCTGCAAGATTTGAAAAAATTTGGCTTACATAATAATAAGATGATAATCAAGGCCATGAAATTTGCTAAACATTATCACCGAGGACAATTCAGAAAGTCTGGCGAACCTTATTATATGCATCCTGTAGAGGTTACCAGGATAATGCTACCTTACCTCCAAAAAAAGGAGGTGATATCAGGAGCATTACTTCATGATGTTGTAGAAGATACCAATGCTACGTTAGGTATGATTCTAAATAATTTTGGATGGCGAACTGCTGAGATTGTAAATCGGCTTACCAGGGATAGACTAGATGGAAGTAAGTGGAGTGTAGAGGAAAATCTAGATTTACTTTACCGCGTTGATGATAAGGATGCTATGACAATAAAGGTATGCGACAGGATCCACAATTTACAAACAATAGAACATATGAGTGACAAAAAAAGGAAAGAAATTGTTAAAGAAAGTTTATTGCATATATACGTACCATCGTTATATTTAGGTATAAAAGACTTAGAAAACGAAATACTAAAAATATATAAAAAAATTAATAATACAGAAAATATAAATACACAAGATTACTCTTATCAAGATATAAAACTTGCTCTGATTGCAACAGAAAATATTTATCTATAGCAAGGAAGTAAGTGGTTCGACATTTATCGGCTAGAAGCCAGCTGAAAAGCTATCACTTCGCCTCCTTTCTGTTTCATCCTGATTTTTATATACTCCGCTATCATCGGTTACATTTCTAATACTAACGGGAAAATACCATCTAGACCATAGATTCCTCCCCATATATTCTTTTTTAATCGTTTGCTTTTCTCCATTAGCTTCCTTGAACTGTATCCCTTAAATATACAGAAATTCTACATATAATTTCTCTAAGTTTTTGCCTCTTTTTTTGGTACAGTATTGGCTTCCTATATTTCGTAATCTACACTAAATGATATTTCAACTCAAACAGATAATGGCTACCATTTCTATATCTACTCATCACTTAATAATACTAAAGCCCATAGAAGACAAAAAACCAAGAGTTTTAAGCAGAAGAACTCTTCCTAAACTTGAAGCACGGCTATACATAAAAATAACATATCAATAAAATTCTGTATCTAAAGAAAAATCTGTGAAGTTTTTCTTATAACCTTTGTTACATTGATGCTTTTTCAAGATTAATGTAGTACAAAGTAGAAAAATAAAAATATATTGTTATTGTAGCAATAAGTAATAGGTTGCCCATTTTGTTACCCAATAATTTTGTTATCCATATTAATCCAAAAGATGTTAATAAAAGAACCACAATTCTTGCACAAGCATTAATAAGGCTAGCTACTGTGAAGCGGCGCAGCACAGGTAAATACTTGATTACAATTGGCACAGCAGGCCACATACATGGACATAAAAGACTAAATATTAGTTGAAAAACCCTTACTGTAGTTATTGTATCAAAATCAAATGCCGCATAAAAAAACAAACAAAAAATACTAAACCCAATTGTTTTGAATTTAAGAATTTTTAGAGGATGAAATAATTTCACTAAATAGGTCATCAAAAATGCATTACCCAAAGCAACTAAAGCTAATTTAAAATTACTTTGTATAATAAAATCATTTGATGCTCCAAGATTTTTCATCAATCCGCTTGAATATATGAAGATAAAATAAAACCAAGCAGGCCAAGCAGACATAAGCCCCCAATGAGCAATTAAGGTTTTAAAATTTAATGTCTGTTTATCTTGATAACGTTTGAGGGATGATAAAACTTTATTTTTAGATGATGCATCAACATCACTAGCTATATCTAGAGTTTTATTGACTAAAAGCTGTGCATCAAGAAAATCTCTAGTTTCTCGAAGTTTAGTTCTTGCAAATAACCCAACAACTGCAATGATTGCACCTAATAAAAATGCATATCTCCAATTAAATATGCTGAAAACACTAGCTATAAGTAATGCCATTACACTACCAGCATTTGTCCAAATTCCTAATGAAGCTACAGTTGGATACTGTAAGGGTGGTTTAACTAATTCTGTTAGATATATTTCAGCCCCTACAATTTCTCCCATAGAAGACATGCCCTGTAAAACTCTACATATTGTAATTCCTATAGAAGACCATATCCCTATTTCTGCATAAGTAGGTAAAGCAAATATCATTACGCAGCATACAGCCATCATTGTAGTTGTTATTACTACAGTATGTTTCCTGCCTATGTTGTCCCCTATCCAACCAAATATTAAGGCACCTAGTGGCCTAAATAAATAACTAGAGCAAAACGCAAAAGCAGCTAAAAGTTGGGCAATAAAAGGATCTGTCTTAGGAAAAAACAAATCATTCAAAAGCACAGCCATATGTACATATAGCATCAAATCAAAATACTCTAAGAACGTACCAATGGAGAGGAGGCCAACAGCTTCCTTTTGTTCCCTTGTTAATGAAGTTTTTGATCCACCTATTGTTCCCATAACAACTCTTTTATTTATTTTTCAATTTGTTAAGCATATTGCTTTTCTTTCTCTGTTTTAGCCATTTTTGAGAGAAATTACCCCCTAAAGCCATTTCCTTTGGTGATTCCTGCTCATATGCGCTAATTCAGCTCCTGTTTTTTCAGGCTTGTATAGTTTAACTATTATCCTGTTTATTTTTAAATATCTAAATATTATCTCCTTAAGTAATTTACTATAAGGTCTATTTATAGTCAAATGTTTTATTTAATATAAACTGCGGATATAGTGTATTTTAAATTTTTGTATCTGTTGCATCTAGACTGAACATTTAAATAATCTGAATTATTTGTAATAAACTGGGGAAAAATATGAAAAGATCTTCTATGGATTATAATGTGAATTTAATGTGAATTTAAATGTGGATAGAAAATGCTCAATTAAATTCACAAATTATCCACAGTGAATAAAGAACTTTTTTTATCTAGATTTAAAAATGGAATTATAATTCCAAACCTTGTGAATATTTATATTTCTATATGTGGATAACTATGTGAATTTAGTGTGGATAACTTTTTATCCACATTATACACATCTAATAATAATATATATATAATATATATATATATTATTTTATAAGCTGTAAGGATCTATATCTATCTTATATCTAACACTACTTGGTATATTTACCTTAGCAAATATATCATTTACAGAAATGCCAATATTTTTATTATTACTACTAGATAATAGAATGTTATATTTATATAAGCTTTTTTCCATTCCTAGGTCTTTTATACCTAAAAAAGTAATTTGGCTATAATTTTTTCTTAGCCCAAATATGATGTCTACAATTTCTTTAAGCTTATTTTTATTTTTTGAGCTCAGTATAATAGAAGCCATTTTGAAAAAAGGAGGGAAGTTATATTTTCTTCTATTTTCTATTTCATAATCCCAAAAGCTTTTAGCATTTGAATTCATAATAGATAGTAAAACAGGATGATTAGTTATATAGCTTTGTATATATATTTCTCCTTTTTTCTCTTCCCTGCCTGCTCTTCCTTTTAGTTGTTGTATTACCTGCATCATTCGCTCATTTGCGCGCATATCAGAAGCATATATTGCTACATCTGCATCTATTATCCCCACGAAATTTAGATTAGGGAAGTGATGCCCTTTAGCGATAATTTGTGTACCTATTATTATATTTACTTCATTATTATATATTCTTTCTAATTTTTCTTTCAACACAGAAATATTTTTGCTGTCATCAGCCGTTATAGTGTCTATTTTAGAGCCAGGAATTAAATATTCTAACTCTTCCCTTAGTCTTTCTATTCCGGGCCCACATAAGCTCATATCCTCATTTTGGCATTCTGGGCATGTTTTAGGAAAATCTTGTTTGAAACTGCATTTATGGCAAATAATTTTATTACTGCTTTTATAAAAAACCATAGAAGAAGAGCAATATATACACATAAATCTATATCTACATTTTTTACAAAAAATAAGAGGTGCATAGCCTTTCTTATTTAAAAATATCAATGCTTGTGTTCCTTTAGATAAAGCTTTTTTTAAATTTGTTAGCATTGTGGAAGAAACCCATCTATCATTTAACTTCTTTTCTTTTAGCATGTCTATGACATTTGTTTCTACTTCTGTAGAATTAGAATGTTTTTTTTCTAAAGCTATAAAGTTATACTTACCTATTTTAGTGTTATTAAAGCTCTCAAGGGAGGGTGTGGCTGAACCTAGTACAACAGGTATATTTAACATATTTCCTAAAAGCACAGCCATATCTCTGGCGTTATAACAAGGAGAATTATCTTGCTTATAACTTATATCATGCTCTTCGTCTACTATTATCATTCTTAAGTTTTTAAAAGGCAGAAATAAACTACTTCTAGTACCTATAATTACTTTCGCTGTACCTGTTAGTATTTTTATAAGTAATTTTTTCTTTTCACTAGCTTTAATAGCAGAATGCCATATGTAAGGCTCTGCACCTAATCTAGTTCTTACTTTTTCTACTATTTGGTGAGTTATTGCAATTTCAGGAAGCATAAATAATACCTGCGCTCCTTGTTTGATTTTCTCTGCAAATAAATGTATATAAATTTCTGTTTTTCCAGAGGCTGTAACGCCATATAGCAAACTTGTAAGTTTTTCCCCTGATAAAATTTCTTTAAAAGCTTTTTCTTGATAACTAGATAGTTCAGTAAGGCTATAAGAAAAGTTTTCTTCACAAAGATTTTTAGGCTCTTTTAGCAAAGTAAAATTTATAGGAAGGCACATTCTCAGAAAAGACCCTATATCACTTATATAATATTGCGAAGCTTTATTCAAAAAATCTATATATTTTTCAGAGATATAGTAAGGATATGTTTTATCTATTTCTTTTAAGTTCTCATAAGCATCTTTAGGGTCAATCTGCAAAACTACAGCTGTTAATATTTTTTTCCTGAAAGGTACTAACACAATTTGCCCTAGTTTTATATCAGGATCATTAGATTTATAATCTAAAAGAGGTATTTTTTCTTTTGCTATAGCAACTCTTACAATCATTCTTTTAATATATCTTTTATTTCTTTAGATATTTCATCCTCTTTATATTGTTTAAATAAATCTTCTTTTGTATTCAAAGATTTATTATAAGGTTTATACCAATTTGTGAATGTAATTTTTTTAAGTCCATATCTTATAATACTATCTGGTAATATATCAGATATCACTATAATGGTGTTTTCTAAAAAAGGAGTAGAAATAGAAGTATTCAACCATTTAGGGTATTTATTCTCACTAACATTTTTTAGCATTTGGTTTGCATTATCTGCTTTAATATAGCTTTTAGTAGATATTACTACAGCGAAAGAAAATATTAATATTGATATAAAAACTCCACGGGCAAAGCCTATTACAGTTCCTAAAAATCTATCTATTATACCACCTGATATACTGTCTATAGAGTTTGATATCTTGCTGCTAGCAATAGAGCAGATTATTAAAGCTGAAACGTAAGATGTTATTATAGAAGCAAGATGCATAAATATCTCATTTTTTATATATATTGCCCATAAACATTCAGCTGGTTTTAGCAATAACCATGTTATTACTAATGATAATGTAAACATTACAAGCCCTAATAGTAACTTAAGCATGCCTTTGTACATACCAAGCATTGTAGATAGGCTACAAATAAGGATTATAAAAAAATCAAAAAAACTAGGCATATCATTATAAAATAGTGTAATTATACTATTTTAAATCAAATAGTTTGCTTTGAAACTATAAAATTTACTTTTAGCTATTATTACATGGTCATGTACTTTTATATCAACAGCATCACAAGCTATTGTTATTTTCTTTGTAAGTGTGATATCTGCTTTAGATGGAGTAGGGTCCCCGCTTGGGTGGTTGTGAATCAATATTATAGCAGAAGCGCTATGGGATATAGCTTTTTTTACTATTTCTCTCGGGTATACGGGCGTTTCATCTATAGTGCCTGTGCCTTGGACTTCATCTGCTATGATAATATTTTTTTTATTTAAGAATATTACTCTAAATTGCTCTATCTTCATATTACCCATAGTTTGTTTCAGGTAATCTATTAAAGCAGTCCATGAGCCCAGAACATTCTTATGCATTACATCTTCTTTTAATATTCTTCTTTGTATTTCTTTTAAAATAGCTATATTAATAATAGAATTTTCAGTTGTAATTTTAGATAAAGACTCATGGTCAGAATGTATTACATTACTTAGGCTTTTAAATTTTATCAGCAGCTCTTTAGCTATAGGTTTCACGTCTTTACGAGGGATAGACCAAAAGTGAAGTAATTCTAATAATTCATAATCCTCAACAGAAGAGGGGTTATTGAAAAATCTATTTCTGAGTCTTTTTCTATGTCCTTGATTATAAGAATTATGATTAGGAGTCATAATTACTTATAAGGAGGTTTTGACAACCCAGTAGTAGATAGAGTAAAAATTTCAAACCCGTCACTTGTAACGCCTAGTGTATGTTCAAATTGCGCGGATAATGTTTTATCTCTTGTAGTTACAGTCCATCCATCTATTTTGCTCAATATGGTATGATATTTACCTATATTGACCATTGGCTCTATTGTGAAAAACATTCCTTCTTCTAATACTATTCCCGTATTTGGCTCTCCATAATGGAGAATATTCAAATCAGGGTCATGAAATATTTTCCCTATACCATGGCCGCAGTAATCCCTAACTACAGAAAATTTATGGGATTCTACGTATTTTTGTATGTTATGCCCTATGTCACCCAATCTTGCACCTGGTTTTACTTGCTCTATTCCTATCATCATAGCATCATATGTGACATCTACTAATCTTTTTGCTTTTGGGTTAATTTTTTTACCTACCAAATACATTCTACTTGTGTCTCCATGCCATCCATCTAATATAACAGTGACATCTATATTAATTATATCACCATCATTGAGTTTTTGTTCTGAAGGGATTCCATGGCAAATAACATGGTTTATAGAAGTGCAAATAGATTTAGGAAATCCTCTATATCCTAGTGGTGCAGGGATCCCTCCTTTCTCTAATATAAAATGATGGCAAATGTCATTCAAATAATTTGTAGTTACCCCTACATCTATAAAATCTGTTATATAATCTAGTGTCTGGGCGGCAAGTCTACCTGCCTTTTGCATAGATATAAAATCTTCCTTTTTATGTAATGTTATTGTCATATAATCTAAGTTTTGCTGAAAATTTATTTTGAACAGAGTTAATTATATTATTCATTACTTCTTCTATTTCTGCAGCAATTAAGGTGCATTTATGTGGCTGAATGCAACATCTTATAGCTACAGATTTCTTTCCATTTAGATCTTTTGTATATATATCAAAAACTTTAGTTGAAGTAATAATATCAGGATATAATTTATTTATATGCCCTATAACTGGCCCTATTTCTTGGTCTTTATCAAATATAAATGAGAAATCTTTTTCTATCAATTGATATTGCGGTGATTTAAAACTTCCTTTAAAGCCATTTTTATATTTTGGTTTCGGAAGATTTTTTAATATTATTTCGCATAATATTACTTCATTAGATATGTCATAATATTTTAATATATTAGGATGCAGAGCTCCTATAGATGCTATTTGCATTTTCCCTAAGGATACAGAAGCAGACCTTGTTGGGTGGTAATAAGATGGAGCTTGTCCTATGTTGAAGCTAAATATATCAGGGTTTACACCAATATTATTGCATAAACTGCTAAAATCTTTTTTTATTTCATAAAAATTATTCTCATTTTTTTTCATAGATTTTGCAAATACAAGCATATCCGTTTGGCTGTAGTCTTCGAAAAATATAGGCCCTAGTTCAAAGAAGTTACAATTTTTAATTCCATAAGCTTCATTTTTTGCTATAGCTTGCAATATATTACCAGCTATAGTTTGGCGCATATAGTTAAGCTCGCTGCTTATAGGGTTTTCTATGTAAAGCTTATTATGTAAGGGGAAGAATTTCTCTGCATCCACACTATTCATAAAAGACCAAGTGTATACTTCATAGTATCCATAGGAGCTTAAAATTCTTCTAGACAAAAAGTCAATATTAGCTTTTGTAGAGAAAGTACTTTTAGATATTTTGCATTCAATTGGCACAGCGGGGATGTTATTATAGCCATAAACCCTTGCTATTTCTTCTATTATATCCTCAGCTATAGCTATATCTGTTCTGAAGACAGGGGGGGTAGTCCCTGTGAAGCCCAGTCCATCTAATATTGCTGTTGCCTCAGAAGGGGAAATTTCTATCCCAAGTTTTTTCTTAATAAGGCTATGTTCAAATTCAATCTCTATAGGTTTTTTAACGGCCCCTTTATAGGAGAATTCATATATTTCTCCATAACAATATTTATTTATTAAATAAGCAGCATAATTCGCGGCAAATTTTGCATCACATCCTGTAACTATTCTTTCAAATCTATATTTAGAGTCAGAATTTATCTTCAGCCTTTTTGATGTCTTTCTTATATATGAGTCAGAAAAATGTGCAGCTTCAATTAACACATCTTTTGTGGAAATGCTGCATGCGCTATAAGAAGCGCCCATTATTCCGGCAAGGCATTGAACTCTATTTTTATCAGAGACTACTAAATCACCTGGTTTTAAATCATAGTCAATTTCATCCAAAGCGCTGAATTTTACTTCCTCATCCAAAATCTTTACAGTAAGTGGTCCTTCTATTTTAGATGCATCATAGATATGTAAAGGCTGGCCAAACATATGGGAGACATAATTGCATATATCTACAGCTATGTTAATAGACTTTATTCCTACTGCTTCTATTCTTTGTTTTATATATTCAGGTGTTGGGATGCTATTATCTATATTTTTTCCATAACATAATCCGAATATATCAGAAGCTTTTGTGTCTATTTCTATAGGGAAATCAAATGCATTTTCTGGCTTAGCGAAGTTAGTATTTTTTAATTCCCCTAAACCTTTTGCTGCAAGTTCTCTTGCAATGCCCCAAACAGACACACAATCTCCCCTATTCGGCGTTATATCTATATCTATTATTACATCATCATAGCCGCAATATTCTGCAAAACTTGCTCCTATTTCTGCATTGCTATCTAATTCTATAATCCCATCACTATCCTTGCCTATGTTAAGCTCAGAAGCTGAGCAGAGCATGCCGTTGCTCTCTTCTCCCCGTATTTTCGTTTTTTTGATAGTGAAGCCAGCAGAGTGTATTTCCGTCCCTATTGGTGCTAACACAACTTTAATACCACTTCTAGCATTAGGAGCGCCACATACTATCTTAAGGATTTCACTTCCTGAATCAACCTCGCATATCTTAAGACTATCTGCATTTGGGTGTTTTTTAGCATCCTTTATATAAGCTATTTTAAAGCCTTTTAAGCTATCAGCCCTGTTTATTACTTCTTCCACTTCATGCCCAAGGCTTACTAATGCATTTGTTATTTCACTTGCAGATGCATTAGTTTCTATGCATGTTTTTAGCCAAGATAATGTTATTTTCATTTATTTATATAATCCGTTTAATAAATTATTTATCTCAAAATTTTTGAAACTATAATGCTCAAGCCATTGCTTTCTGCATCCATACATATCCCTTAAATCTTGGATGCCATATTTTAACATAGCAAAACGCTCTATTCCAAGCCCAAATGCAAAGCCTTGATATTTTTTTGAATCTATTCCTGCATTTTCCAGCACATTAGGGTGAACCATACCACTGCCTAAAACTTCCAGCCAGCTATCTTTCATTTTTATATCTACTTCAGCAGAAGGCTCTGTAAATGGGAAGAAATTTGGCCTTAGCCTCATTTTTATATCATCTTTTTCAAAGAATTTTGCTACCAATTCTTGAAGGATGAATTTCAGATGCCCCATATGTATATTTTCATCTATCATAAGCCCTTCTATCTGGTGGAACATAGGTGTATGTGTTGCATCTGAATCTGCCCTATATGTTCTTCCTGGTACTACAAAAGCAAAAGGTGGCTTTCCTGCTTTCATTCCTTTAATTTGCATGGGGGATGTATGTGTACGCAGTATCATATCTTCTGAGCCCTTCATATAGAAAGTATCCATAGCCTCTTTCGCAGGGTGGTTATCTGGGAAGTTAAGAGCAGTAAAGTTATACCAGCTATCTTCTATATCTGGGCCATGCATTACTGAGAACCCGTATGAAGCTAATATAGATAGAATCTCCTCCTTCGCTTGGGTTATTGGATGCACTCCCCCCAGGCTGCGCTGATGCATATTTAGCGTTACATCTATTCTCTCAGATGCTATCTTTTTTTCTAAAGCTTCATCTTCTAGCCTTTGTTTAGCTTTAGATATTGCTTCTACAATTTTATCTCTTGCTGAATTAATTTCAGCAGCTTTAGATGCTTTTTCAGGGCCAGATAGAGCTTTTATTTCAAGGAATAATTTTGTAATCATCCCTTTCTTCCCTATTAACTCTAACCTTATAATATCTAATTCTTCTAAGCTTTGTGAATCTTCTACTTGTTTTAAATATTGCTCAATCATATATTCAGTATATTTATAAAGATTTTTGGTTCTTTCCCTATTTCAGATTTTATAACCTTCTTTACGGCAGATCTTATAGTTTTTTCTATATCATCAGTTTTGTTTTTTTTGATTATAGAAGCAACATCGGAGCGCAATTCATAAATGATATCCTTATCCTCTTGTTCATCCAAACAACCAGGAGCAGAAACTGCTATATCGCCTTTAAGTTTTCTTCCTTTTCCTAATGCTATAGAGATAGTAACAATTCCTGCATAGCTAATTTTTTTTCTCATCTGGAATATAGGGGATTTAATATTTATAAGGCTATTTCCATCAATTGCTAAATATCCGGTATGAATATTGCCTATAATAGATGAATTTTTCTCATCTATATTTACTACAGATCCATTTTTAACTTCTATTTGTTGCTTTATTCCCCATTTTTTTGCCATTTTGCAATGGTGATGTATATGCATAGGCTCTCCATGAACGGGTATGGCTACTTTTGGCTGTATTTCTTTATACATATATTCAAGCTCATCTTGATACGCATGGCCGGAGGCATGAACAAAGTTATTTTCAGCGCATATTATCTCAATACCTGCTAGAATGAATTTATTATGTAGATTACCTATTCTTTTTTCATTCCCTGGTATTTTCTTGGAAGAAAATATAACTGTATCCCCTTTTAAAAGCTTAATATAGTTATGAGATCCATTGATAATTTTTGTTAGTGCTGCCATAGGTTCACCCTGGCTACCTGTGCATATAATAAGCAATTCTTCTCTTTTATGCCTTGCAAAATCTTTATCTTCCACTACTTCTGGCATATCTCTGAAATATCCACTTTCTTTAGCAGTAGCAAGTATTCTATGAATAGATTTACCAGAGAGGATAATCTTTCTGCCAGAAGCTACAGCAGCATCAA
>JAUIKA010000098.1 GCA_030430995.1 Alphaproteobacteria bacterium | reverse complement strand
GCCGTATCTAGCACCTATAGATGGGATAAGTCTACAAGTATCAGATAAATTATATTTATAGCCAATAACAGATCTAGCACCAAGTCTAGAAACTCTGTATTTATCACCCACATCTACTGATTTGATATCAGTCCTTCCAAGTGAGAGGTAATTCTCCCATATCCAATTTCCTGGAGCAAAAAAGCCATAAATAGTGGCCATCTTAGAATTGGTATTTAACCTCTCTCCATCTTTCTGCTTTATCCTACCGCCTGAAAGCATGGCTGAAAGCCCAAGGGTCACATCGTCTTTTTGGGAGAAGTCATAACCTATAATCCCACCAGCTCTATGGGCATCAAGCCCTTAGAACGTCTTTCTATAGACACCTTTCATCCATAGGCCATGTTTTGATGATGCATCATCACCTGATGCTATCGCTGTTCTCTCAACACATATAGCGTCACTATAGGAGGATGTCTCTTTACCTCGGGTAATTGTATTTCTAGCTACTAGGTAAGTTATTTTCCTATTATCTATATCTCTAAAATGATACCCGATTGGAGCCGTGAACATATCTATAGTGAATAGTTTTGAAGATACAACTTCATTATTATATATATCTCTATAGCTAACAAAATCATAACCATCTATATCCCCTAATTGCAAATACATCTTTTTTCCTCCATAAGGTATTAAAGTTATATCATTTATATTAACATAACTATTACTATTTACGTACAAGCTAGATTCCTTGCCTAAGATTAATCCTGTCACTTCTAAGGATCTGTTAGCTTCAATAATAGCATCTTCTATCTTTACATCTTTCATGTATATATTATTTGCATAAGAAGATACATTACTCATAGTAATTTTTAACATTTGCATGGTAGATTCATTACTTATCTCTTGCCTTAGTGATTCCCCATTTTCCAATATCTTTTGATTTACGCTATCTCTCACTCTATCTCTGATATCCATCACTTCTTCATTTATAGCATTCGCCACGCCAGATGCTGCCACTAAAATTGTTGTTGTTGTTAGTAGTTTTTTTATCATTTTCTGTTATATTTGTTCTTTGTTAATGGAATAACAGTAATAATAATTAATATCTTTAGGATTATATGTATGGGAGTGATGTTAACAGGAAATGCTGTATATAAACAACATATGCTAACAGCACAGAAAATTACAGATATATTGACTCAATAGTTCTAACTCGGGTTGTATTTAAGAAGAAGTGTTAGTAAAACTCTCTAGAGAGGGTTTATCATCCCTTAACTGATAATTTACTATAAAGGCATTTATGTAGCACCTATGCCGCTAATTAATCAAAATACTCAGAAGAGATCTCATAGAAGAAAAATATTCTCTAAAAAAGACCTTATCATGAGTACCATCTTGTAATATATAACCATTAAAATATTTTTCCTATTTTTCCTAAGTCTTAGTTGTTAAATCTATCCCCTTTTCAAAAAGTCTTGTAAATAGCTTGCTTGAAATATATCCTTTATTACTTATCAGCTTTGCTGTAATTCCCTCTATCATATCAACTACAGGAGTTGTTTCATGAGTATTTTTAGGTGTTATACTAAAGCAGCTAAATATAAAATCTAGCTTAAAGCAAAAAAACCACCATGTAGAAGTTTTGCCTTTAGCTGCAATTCCTTTATGAGTACTAGTTTTGCTGACGACCCTTGTAATACCTTTTGTAAAATAGAAATGGTTAATAGATATGAAGAATAATTTATTATAAATTTTCCACGCTATAAATTTGATAGTCTGGATTCACTTCCTTATAAGACATAACATTTATATGAGGCTTCACTGTTTTAAGCACATCCCTTATATGTGGCCTCAGAACAGAAGTTACTAATACCACTATATTGCTATGTTTTCCGATGTTATTCTCTATAAAATGCTTGATATTATTACGCATGCTTTGTGATGTCTTGAGAGGTATATTGAAGGAGAATCCCTCTCCTTTTTGCTCTACATAAGACAAAAGCTCATTCTCAGTTTCCTGAGTCAGGGTAATAGCATATATAACTTTATTCTCTGCATAAAGAGAGGAAATAGCCATGGAAAGCTTAATACGAACTTTTTCTATTATCTGAACTATGTTTTTAGTCTCTGTAGATGCGTCAGCAGCAGCCTCTATAATAGTTGCAAAATCCCTTATAGGTATTAACTCTGCCAATAACCCTTGTAATACTTTTTGTAAAGTAGAAATAGTTAATAGATCTGGGAAAATATTCTTTATCATCTTAGCATGCGAAGGTTCTATATCATCAACCATTTTTTGAGTCTCTGTATAAGAAATAAGTAATGATATATTCTCTTTAATTACTTCACTGAAATGCGTCATAATAACTGTAGGAGCATCTACAACCGTGTAATTTTTAGCCATTGCATCATCCCTATAGCTGGCGCCTATCCATTTTGCTTTAAGGCCAAAACTTGGCTCAATAGTATCTTCACCTGGAATGTCAATCTTACCACCAATGCCTGTTGCTGCATTTATAACCAAAAACTCACCTGGCTTAATGCTGCCACTTGCTACAGCAACCTCCTTAATCTTTATGATATAGCTATTCTTATCTATATCACTACTATCTTGCAACCTAACAGAAGACATGGCAAACCCAAGGTCTTTTGCTATTTGCTTTCTAAGCAGCTTTACTCTATTAAGTAACAATTGCCCTGAGGAATCATCCACATATCTAAGCAGCCCTGTGCCTAGCTCTAATGTAATATAATCAAGCTTAGGTATAGCACCTTCTTTTGCTGATTGCTCTTTTTTACTATTACCTTCCTCTTTTTGCTTATGCTCTAACCTCTGTGCTTCTATATTGTTTTTATGTACTATATACCCCAGGCCACATAGGCTACCACCTATAAACGCAAATGGAATAAAAGGTAGGCCAGGAAGCACACCCATTAACCCTGCAACTATTCCCGCCATAAATAATGGTTTATGGTTTGCGGATAATTGACTAAATATTGCTTTCTGAGCTGAATCTT
>JAUIKA010000007.1 GCA_030430995.1 Alphaproteobacteria bacterium | reverse complement strand
TGTTTTTGTCATAGGACAAATTATTTTTGCATCAACTTTGATAAAGCTAAACTTTCAAAATATTTTTAGATATGGTAAACGCTTAAGTTAATTGAATATAATTATAATTAGCCTTGAAGTATAGTGAATAAATATTTTCAGATAGTTTTCTTATCCGTAGTTGGGGTTAATATGTATTATTATCACTTGCAGTAGTTGCTCTAATATTAATCCTAGCTGTCTGATAATGACAAATATAACATTATCAATATAAAATGCCACTATATGGGAATAGCATCCACTATGTTTATATAAAGGATTTTTGTGGGAATGGATATCTTTGGGTTATATTCGCATTGATATTTTATAGCGTTGCTACAGTTTTTAGCTACTATTGACAATATTTTTGGCAACCCATAACTGGGTATAATTTTACTCTAAATTAACATATATCGTTAATTATCTAAAGGAGGAGGGAGACATAAATCTTTACGGCTGCACCACCACTGGATAATAACCCACTATAACCAGTAGCAGTGCAGCGCAAAAAATCTAAATTTTATTATTTTGAATAGAATTCAACTACATATCCCATTTCTAACTCAAATGGCATAGGTACATCCAAGGCACTAGGGCTTCTAAGGAACTTACCTTTTACAGCTTTAGAATCCAACTCCAGATATTCAGGAACCTTTCTCTTTTCAGCCTCAACAGTTTCTGCTACATAAGGTTTAGATTTTACTCTCTCAATCACTTCTATTTCATCCCCATCTTTTATTAAAGCACTAGGTATGTTAAGAACTCTACCATTTACCTTTACATGCTTATGAGACACCATTTGCCTTGCTGCAAAAATAGAAGGAGCAAAATTTAACCTATATACAACAACTTCCAATCTTCTCTCTAAAAGGCTAATAAAGTTATCTTCCGTATTACCCTGTTTGCGTTTTGCTGCAGCAAATAATGTTTTTATCTGCTTCTCCTTTATTCTACCATAATGAGCTTTTATTCTCTGTTTTGCTTTCAAATGAACAGCATAATCAGAAGCTTTCACCGCTCTCAATTTCTTATGTTGCCCCGGAGTATAATTTTTCTTATGGAAAGGGTCCTTATCATCTCCCCATATACTTACTCCTAATCTTCTACTAACCTTATATTTAGCTTTTTTAATACTTGTCACTTTAACAAATTTAATTTAGTTATTACTTCTTCATATCCAGATAAAATTTCTTTCTGATTTCCATATTCTCTACCAAGATGAATTCCGGTATTTGGATCAAAAATCCTACAACTTTCTAAGCTGATTTCATCCGCAAGAGCTATTATATACTCATCGCTCATTATAATTCTACCAAATTCAAGCCTAGATTCAACTAATTTTATGCCGCAGCTTGCAAATACCCCTGATATAAAGGCATTAATTATATAAACTTTATTCTTTATAATCTGCAATTCTTCGTTGGAAAGCCAGTTGAAATTTATGATTTGTGCTTCATTGATATATGTATTGCTAGAAGCTTTATATATATATTCTAAATTTGGAGAAGGTAGAGGCGTTCCATCTAATATATCAAATCTTTTTTCATATTCCTCTGTAGCAATATTATTTATACAGAATTTTATGGGTATCATATCTGCTATCTGAACCGCTTGCTCTCTCATATTAATTTTTTCCACAAAATGTGTATCAATACCTATATTGCCAAGTTGCTCCATAAAAAAGGCTGACATAATATTATTGACGATCCCCCTATTAAGGACGTTAACAAAGCCTTTACTTGTCTTCACCTTATCCTTAAAAGACTGGACTAATGTTGTCTCATCTTCTATCTGATAGAGTATCTTGCTATCACTCTCATGAAGTTTGATTTTATTGGTATATTTACAAACCATATTGTTTTTACGCGATATTAAATATTATGAAGCTAATGCGAAAACAATTATATCATATAAGTAGATATTATTACTAATGATTACTTATTTTATAAGAGGAACTTTAGTTTATATCAGTATTTGTTATAATTCCAGAAATTTTACTTTCTACTTGCTCGTATAATACGCCCTGGATACAAGACATCTGTTGCTTAGAAAAATTAGAGAGAACATAGCTAATTGTATCCTGCTCTTGATGTGGCCTGCCTACCCCAACGCGAATCCTGTAATAATTTTTATCTTTGAGATGCTGGTCTATGGATTTTATTCCGTTATGCCCAGCACTTCCACCTGCTTTCTTTACTCTTATTTCCTCAAAAGGGATATCTATATCATCATAAACAACTATGATATTCTCAGGGTTAATATTATAATATTTTGCCCAGTAAGCAACAGCTATACCTGAATTATTCATATAAGTACTTGGCTTAATAAGAATAGATTTGCAAGACCCTATAGCGCCAGATGTAACAAATGCATGAGCCTTAGAAGAGAACTTACAAACTAAGTTCTCAGCTAATATGTCAAGCAATAAAAACCCTATATTATGCTTTGTCTCTGCATATTGCCTGCCTATATTACCCAAACCAACTATAAGATACATATCACTGCATTAACATTCCTCCATTTACAGAAAGCACTTGCCCTGTAATATAACCTGCTTGCTCAGAGGCTAAATATGCTACTGCAGATGCTATATCTTCCGGAGCTCCAAATTTTTTCATAGGTATTTTGGACATAATATGCTCCTTCTGGGCATCATTTAGCTTATCTGTCATATTAGATACTATAAAACCAGGTGCCACACAGTTAACAGTAACATTTTTAGTTGCAACTTCCTGAGCTAAAGATTTTGACATAGCTATTAAGCCTGCTTTAGATGCAGCGTAATTAGATTGCCCAGCATTACCAGATAAAGCAACAACAGATGAAATATTAATTATCCTGCCCCATTTATTTTTCATCATTTTTTTAAGGGAATCTCTTGCTAAAGAATAATTAGCCACAAGGTTAACATCCAAAACTTTCTTAAAAGAATCACTAGTCATTCTAAGGAAAAGATTATCATCTGTCATACCTGCATTACAAACTAATATATCTAATTTACTAATAGAAGCTATAACTTCTGACAAAGAGCTTAAATCTTCCAGATTACATTCTTTAGCAGAAGCGCCTGGTAGTTCTGATAGCAATTTTTCTAGCTTATTAATAGATGTAGTAGTAAGCACTATATTTGCACCCAACTTATGTAGCTGCCTTGCACAAGCGCTGCCTATGGAGCCAGAAGCACCTGTTATGAGCGCTGTTTTACCTGTTAAATCAATCATCTGCTTCGTCCTCTTCTAATTTATTGAAGTCATATTGCTCTCTTATAGCGGCTTCTATCTCACTTGCTACTGCAGGGTTTTCTTTTAAGTAAATCTTAACATTCTCTCTTCCTTGCCCTATTTTATTGCCTTTATATGCAAACCAAGCTCCTGACTTTTCTATTAAGCCTAATTTAACACCTAAATCTATTATTTCACCGTCTTTAGAAATACCAGAATTATACATAATATCAAATTCTATAATTCTAAATGGTGGAGCTACCTTATTTTTCACTACTTTTATTCTAGTCTGGTTGCCTATTACTTCTTCTTTTTGCTTTATAGAGCCAATTCTACGTATATCCATTCTCACAGAAGCGTAAAACTTTAGTGCATTACCACCTGTTGTGGTTTCAGGAGAGCCAAACATAACGCCAATTTTATGTCTGATTTGGTTAATGAATATTACTAATGTACCAGTACGAGAAATTGAAGCTGTAAGCTTCCTTAAAGCTTGGCTCATAAGCCTTGCCTGAAGCCCCATATGGGAATCTCCCATATCTCCTTCAATTTCAGCTTTAGGCACAAGTGCCGCCACGCTGTCTACTACAAGAACATCTACTCCGCCAGACCTCACTAAAGTATCTGCTATTTCTAATGCTTGCTCACCTGTATCTGGCTGTGAAATTAATAATTCATCTATATTGACACCTAATCTTTTTGCATATTTAGGGTCTAATGCGTGTTCTGCATCTACAAAAGCACAAACACCACCTTTCTTTTGGGCTTCCGCTATTGTATGCAATGTCAAAGTTGTTTTACCTGAACTTTCAGGGCCAAATATTTCTATTATTCTTCCTTTAGGAAGTCCGCCTATTCCAAGCGCTACATCTAGGCTTAAAGAACCTGTAGAAATTGCTTCTACTTCCACTACTTCCCTTTGGCCCATCTTCATTACAGAACCTTTACCATGAGATTTCTCTATCTGAGCTATAGCTGCATTTATAGCTTCATCTTTTTGTGACATTATACAGTTGTTGTTAATTACTTATATATGAATAACATAAAAATGATGAATGTGATAGTAGTATTTTAAGTAATTTTATATCAAATAAAAAACTGTTATTATTTACCCATTATCATTTATCCACCAAGGAGCTTTTTTATATTTATCAATATTAGTTTTTGAGTCCTCTTTAATGAGGGCTATGGCTTTATCTTTATAGCAGGAACATATTATACCTATTTTTTTATCATTCTCTATGATATCTTCACCTGGGTTCAAAGCATCTACATTACTCAATATATAAATAGCTTTTCTTATAACCCCTGTATAGTAAGTGCGGGAGATAAGCTCCTGCCCCAAATAACAACCCTTGTTGAAACTTACAGCCCCTAAAGCATTTGCTCCATATTCTAATATAATAGATTTTTCTTTCACCATATCAATATGCCCATCTATGATTGCATAGTCATATTTATCTTGCATATATTGCTCATAAGAATCATTCTGCTCTTTATATAAATGCCTATATCCAAGCTTTTCAAATCTTGTATCTTTATAACTAAGGCAATCTTTATGCTGCTTATTAGAATAGAGTATATAATATTCATCAGATATATCTACTATCTCTATTTTAGCAAATAATTTATATTTACTTAGCAATTGTTTTAAGCTTTCTTTATCTGAATATGCACAATCTATAATGTAACCTTCACTAATCTTTATCACAAAAAAATCAAAAAGATATTTTCCTTTGGGCGTTAGCAGAAAGCTATAAAAAGATTCCTTATCCTTTTTTAAATCTGCTGTAATTAAACTTTGTAAGAATTTTTGGCTATCTTGCCCTATTATTTTTAATAGTCCCCTTTGCATAAAATCTATTTGTAATATAACCAGAATATGCTATACCAATAGCATCAGATTCGTCAAAGTTTTCTATTTCGATATTGGTAAAAATCCTCATTATCATATCCCTTACTTGCTCTTTAGTAGCATTTCCGGTTCCTGTAATAGTTTTTTTTATGCTCTTTGGCGCAATTTCAATAAATTCAGTATGCGCTTTAGCGCTAAGCAGCATAATTATGGACCTTACATAGCTGAGTTTTTCTACTGCTGCCATATCTTTTTTTAAAAAACCAGTTTCTATTGCTATTACTTTGGGCTGGAATTTTTTTATTATGTCATTAGAGATAAAATTATATATTTCTAATAACCGGCAAGATGTTGTTTGTGATGATTTGGTTACAAATCTACCACTTGCTATATAACTTCCTCCATCTGATATTACTGCCCATCCTAGCTTAGAGATGCTAGGGTCTATACCTAAAATAGTCATTACAAAATTATACTATATTTTTTAGGGATATTTATATTACATATAATCTTTTTATTCTTCAGATAGGTAATATGCATATATAATAAATTAATATATGCATTAACATATATGATATTAAAATATTAAAATTTAACATGAGGATTATATATATTTTTATAATGATGATACTAGCAACCTCTATAAAAGCGGATGTTTGGATATTATCATTTAATGACACCTATAACTCCAGAGGTAATAAATACATAGGTGGGATTGCACGCATGGCTACTGCAATTCAAGAATTAAAAGCAAAAAACCCTAATATTATAACAACAGTAAATGGAGATATATTACAAGATCCACCAATATCTAACTACACAAAAGGAGCACATATTATAGAGATTTTCAATGAAATGGGCATTGACTATGCATGTATAGGAAACCATGAATTTGACTTCGGCACGCCGAATCTTATTAAACAAATAAAACATTCTAATATGCTATGGCTAAGTGCCAACATTATCTATAAAGGCAGGCGCTCTTTTCCTAAAACAGAGGAATATAAAATAATAGAAAAAGATGGGTTAAGAATAGGAATATTTGGTATTTGCACAACAACAACTAAGCAAATCTCTTCCCCTAGTAAAGAGACAGAATTTGAAGATGAAATATCATCAGCAAAAAGGATGGTGAGTATACTGAAAGAAAAGAATGTAGATGTTATAGTTGCTCTTACTCATTTAAACTTGCAGCAAGATATAGACCTTGCAAAACAAGTGCATGGGATAAATATTATTCTGGGAGGTCATGACCATTTCCCTGTAAACATAATTCGGCATGGCACTTTTATATCTAAATCTGGCAGTGATTACAACTTTCTTAGTATTGTAAAACTTTCTAAAAATAAATATGGGAATGTAATTATGTACCCAAGCTGGGAGATGGTAACTATAGATAGCTCAATACCTAGAAATAAAAAAGTGGAAGAAATTATTGAAAGATATAAAAAACAATATAACCTTGCAAGTGGCACAGAAAGAATATTACTACATGGCGCTATTGATTGCTCTGAGCTCAAAACAAAGGAAACAAGTATAGCTAACTTAATCTCTGATGCTATATATAATAACCTTCATAGCCTAGATGGAGTGGTTATCAATGCAGGTCTTATTAGATGCACTGAATGCTTTATGCCTAAATCTTTAATAGATAGATATCAATTGCTACAATTACTACCATATAAAAACAAAATCAATCTAGTAAGGTTGACAGGAGCAGACCTACAAAAATTACTAGAATTATCATTAAATAAAATGTTTCCTGGCGTTTCAGGAATAAGAATACAATATAGCATTATTGAAGGAGAAAAGAGAATAGACTATATCTCTATTAAAGGTAAAAAGTTACAGCCAGAGAAGAAATATAATATAGCTATTAATAATTTCCTGTTTAACTTGCTACATAAAAACCTACAAAATCCTGAAGTTATTATACCATCTATATTTGGTAAAAAAGCAATGGAAGATATAGTAGTAGACTACATTATAAATAAAGGAGAAATTTCCCCTAAAATAGATGGAAGGATTACAGAGAAATATCCCTAATATGAGCTTAAAAAAGAGTATTATTGTATTTATATTTGCTCTGATGTAAAATGTTACTAACAATAAAATCTGATATATTATAATGACAGATACAAATAGACCAGTTTGCCCAGAATTAGAGAAAATATTATTTAAAGAAATACCATTATTAGACCATGGATTCGTAAGAGTGATTGATTATATGGGAGATGACTCTGCAATTGTACAAGCAGCCAGAGTATCTTACGGGAAAGGGACAAAGCAAGTAAGCCAGGACAGAGGGCTTATAAGGTATCTTTTAAGGCATAATCATAATACTCCTTTTGAAATGTGTGAAATTAAGTTTCATATAAAGCTGCCTATTTTTGTTGCAAGACAGTGGATACGGCATAGAACAGCTAATGTGAATGAATATTCAGCTAGGTATTCAATACTTTCTAAAGAGTTTTATATACCATCTACTGAAAATTTGTCTGTTCAATCAAAAGCAAATAAACAAGGTAGAGAAAATACACAACTTACCAGAGAAGAAGCAGATGAGGTGATGAACTTACTTCAGTCAGATGCTACTCATTGTTATAATAGTTATAAGAAAATGCTGAATGAGGATGAAGAAGGTAATATAATAGATGAAAATAAACCTTGTATAGCCAGAGAGCTTGCAAGAATGAATCTGACGCTGAATTATTATACAGAATGGTATTGGAAAATAGATCTATCTAATTTGCTGAAATTCATACAACTAAGGGCAGACCCACATGCGCAATATGAAATACGCGTATATGCAAAGGCTATATTAGATATAGTAAAACAATGGCTGCCATTGGTATATGAAGCATTTGTAGAGTATAAGCTCAATTCACATAATTTTTCTTCCTCTGCGTTAAAGGTAATACGAAAAATGATAAAAGGAGCTAAGCCGAATATTGAGAGCAGTGGTATTTCTAAAAGAGAATGGGAAGATATGATGAAAGCTTTAGATCTTCAGGAATAGACAATTTTTTCAGTTAATTTAGCAGTGTAAAATAATATAAAGCTAAGCAACAGAGCAAAAGCAGAATCTAATTCAAATACGCATATAGCAAATACCACTATCAGACATATTGATGTATATGCATAATTAGATATCTTTATATCAAATAATAATGCTGATATAAAAGGAACCATAACTATGGGGCCCCAAAATTTAGATGCGTAAAGTATTATATCAATAATATTTTTAAAATAAACGGCAGCTATTATTGCCAAACTTCCTAATAATATTATTGATATGCGCGCTATCTTTAAAGAATTATTACCATTGTTGAATATAGGTTTTAATATATCTTCAGCTATGCTATAAGACGCAAGAGATATATCTGAGTCTGCATTTGCAATAGTTGCTGCAAAAAACCCTAGTATAATGAAGAACTTTATATAATAAGGAATATATTCTTCTATAAGCGATAAAATAGGATGCGAGAATCCTGGCTTTAAATAAGCAGCAGTAATACCATTTATTACAACAAAAGAAATAAAGATACAGTAGATAATATATTTATATTTAATTACTTTTCTTATTTTCTCTGTGTTTTTTTCTATTAATGCTCTATGAATAAAATGTGGGTTTAGACTCAGAGAAATAAAGCTAAAAGTAGTAAATATTAAATCTGAGTAATTGCCAATATAAAAACTATTCTTTAAGCAAAATATTGCTGGCATTACAAAATCTTTTGTAAAAAATGTAACAATAGGGATAGCGCAAATTATTAAAATAAATTGAATTAAATGAGTTTTAATAGCAGATTTTATCCCTCCGGTAAGTGTATAAGTCACTATTGCTATATATATTAATATGGACAAGAATTCTTTATTAAAAGAGAAAAAGAAAGATAATAAATATGTACAAGATGCTATCTGAACCCCAAGGTACCCTACCGTCAAAGTTACGGTAGAAATACCAACTATAGCTCTTGCATATTTTCCATATAACGCACCGATAAAACCTGCCATAGAATTTACTTCTGTATATCTAAACATTTTTGGCAATATAAAATATATTATTGCAAAATCTACAGGTATAGAAATTATTAGGCTATATATATAGAAAAACTTATGCTCTACAACTTTTTGTGTTAGCCCTAATATTGTGCCACCACCTATTGAAGAAGCAAAGATAGTAGCAAGAAGGCCCATGTTACTTATTTTCATGCCTATGCCAGCAAAATCTTTTAAATTAGATATCCTACCTTTTCGTATAATTGCAAATAATATTATCGCAGATAAATATAATATGATTGCTATATACATATATTACAATACAAATTTAATTGCAAATGGCACATAGAAAAGCGCTATGGTAGTAGAGACAAGCACCGCTGTTCCAACTTTTTCTGTATCTAGATTTAATATAGAAGATATAATGAGTATATTTGCGCTCATAGGCCCCAGAGACATCAAAAATAATGCTGTATATGCTTCATTGCTAACGCTATGGATAAAATTTCTATCTATATATATATATGAAAGAATAACCAATGGATGCAATATAAATTTAGTTACTATAGAGAATAATATGAATTTAAAATCAAATTTAAAATTTTTTATGCTAGCCATGCTAAGCCCTATCACCATCATCCCTATGAGTGTGAAAGCAGACCTCATATTATATATAAAATCTACAAGGCAACTAGGCAGCTTTACCCCAACTGAACTAGCCAATATTCCTAAAGTAAATGCACTTAATGTAGGGAGCCTAAGCACCCTTATTATAGCCTGCTTTGAAGTTTGATTATTCATTGCACATATATAGAAACCTACTGAAGATTCATATATCCCAAGCCCTATTACACCTATCATAAACATACCTACTACTTTGCTATCAAAAGTAGAAATCACCACTGGAAGCAAAAAATAACTACAGTTAGAATCCCCCGCTGAAATAGCTGTTATATTTAAACGAAAATCACTAAAGAACAATCTCCCTAAGAAAAAATAACATATTAAACACATTAAAGTAGCTATGCAAAACATAGTGAGCGGCATCATCAATGTACTCAGGCTAAAACCATTAAGTATAGGCGTGGAACAAAATACTATGGGGGATATATAGTAAAATACTAGATTGCTTACTTCTTGCCTACTTATTTTACTAATTCTGCCCGCCAAAAACCCTATTAATATACTAAGAGCAGAAGCTATTAATTTAAAGAAAACATCTACATCAAACATTTTTTAATATTTCTTTAAGTTTTAAATAGCTATCTTTCATTGCAAGATGTTCTTTTGGCATCTGGGATAAAAATTGCTCAATTTTGCTATAATATTCAATAGCTTGATCTACATCTTTATTAGAGCCCTTTTTATATGCCCCTATTCTTATTAGGTCTTCCATATCCGTATATGTTTCTATCAATTTTTTTGCTTTAGATATTATAGCACTTTCTTCAGCGGTATTGCACCCTGGCATTACTCTAGAAACGCTTTTAAGTATATTTACAGCAGGAAATCTATTTCTCTCTGCTATTTTTCTATCTAGATATATATGCCCATCCAAAGTGCTACGAGTTGCATCACTTATAGGCTCATTATGGTCATCACCCTCAACTAATACAGAGAAAAACCCTGTTATATGCCCCCCATCTTCTCCTGGGCCAGCACGCTCAAGTAATTGTGGAATCTTAGCAAAAACTGAAGGAGTATATCCTTTAGATGTAGGTGGCTCTCCGCTAGCGAGGCCTATCTCCCTTTGCGCCATTGCAAATCTTGTTATGGAATCCACAATACATAACACCTCCTTACCTTGGTCTCTAAAATATTCAGCAATAGTCATGGTAAGGTAAGTAGCACGAAGGCGCATCAATGCAGGCTCATTCCCTGTAGAGACAATCACAACAGCTTTTTCTAGCCCTTCTTTTGTTAAATATTCATCTATAAACTCTTTTACCTCCCTGCTTCTCTCCCCTATAAGGCCTATTATCTTTACGTCAGCATCTGCATATTTTGTTAGCATAGAAATAAGCACAGATTTCCCCACTCCACTTCCAGCAAAAATACCCATCCTTTGTCCATAACAACAAGTAACAAAATTATCTATAGACTTTACTCCCAAATCTATTTTACCTCCTATTTTGCCTCTTTTATGCAATGGAAGCGGAGTATTATATAAATAATATTTCTCATCACCTTTACGCAGAGCACCTTTTCCATCTATGTCATTTGCAAATGCATCTAATATCCTCCCTTGCCATGACATATCTGGCATAATATGATTATAACTTTTGAGTACCTGCACAGTAGTGCTTGGGCTAACACCTGTGGTATCTGTAAAGGGCATAAGTAAAACAATATCTTCTTGGAAACCTATAACCTCACATAGAATTTTATTCTTATCATCTATATGTAACATGCAGACAGTCCCAATATCTACATATTTGCTAATACCTATTGCTTCTACAACTTCACCGCGCACAGAATGCAGCTTACCAAATATTTCTATGGGTTCTATATCTCCCAATCTCAGCAATAATGACTCTAACATATTATATATATAAACATGACTTGTATTATATCAATAATAACCTTACAGATAAAAGCTATTTATTAAATTTGCGCGAAGAGTTTTCTTTAGCTGTACTATACTGGTCTACTTAGAGAGAAAAATAATAAATTTTATTGAATTGTTTATTATGATTGATTAATAAATCACATATATTTAATATATATTAAATCCTTATTTTGACATCGGTATTCTTATTAACTAATATATTGGCTACAGGTTTATTGAAATAAAGTATTATGGTTAATTTATATAGCGTTGCCTTCAATGGAATAGATGCAATAGAAGTAAAAGTACAAATACATATTGCTTCTGGTCTGCCCAATTTTATAATAGTAGGCCTTCCTGACAAAACAATAGCAGAATCTAAAGAGAGAGTAAAAGCTGCTATTAGCTCCATAGGGATTAGCCTCCCGCCAAAAAAGATAGTAGTGAATCTTTCCCCTGCTGATTTATTAAAAGAAGGTAGCCATTTTGACCTACCAATAGCTTGTGCTTTACTTAGTAGTTATGATATTTTACCAAAAGAGGAAATGCAACAATATCTAATATTAGGGGAATTAGGCCTTGATGGTAATATGATGCCCATCACAGGGGCTCTGCCCGCAGCTATACAAGCGAATAGAAATGGAAAGGGCGTTATATTGCCAAAACAAAATGCAGAAGAAGCTTTATGGTCTGGTAATAAAAACATCATCGCAGCAAATGATTTATTATCTATTATCAATCACTTCAAAGGCTCTCAGGTTATATCTTACCCAGAGCAACCATATATTGAAAAAAATCTCCTAGAAGACAAAAAAAATATTCATGACCTTGCAAATATTAAAGGACATAAAATACCAAAAAGAGCAATTGAGATAGCAGCTGCAGGTGGGCATAACTTGCTTATGTTTGGCCCACCAGGCTCCGGTAAATCCATACTTGCACAAAGCGTGCCTGGCCTATTGTCAGAGATGGACCATGAAGAAGTATTAGAATCTAGCATGGTACTTAGCATAGCTGGCTTGCTGCAAGACGGAAAGCTTACAAAACAAAGGCCTTTCAGAGCGCCGCATCACTCTTGCTCTGTAGCAGCTATGGTTGGCGGCGGCATAGGCAAGAGAGTAAAACCAGGGGAGATATCCCTGGCCCATAATGGTATTTTATTTTTAGATGAATTGCCAGAATTTTCCTCAAATGTATTAGATTCTTTACGTCAACCAATAGAAACCGGCCATGTTACTATATCCAGATCTGGCTATCAGGTAAAATATCCATCTGATTTTCAGTTAATAGCAGCTATGAACCCATGTAAATGCGGCTATATTGCTGATGCTAGGCGGGCTTGTTCACGTGCACCAATATGCGCAAGGGATTATTTAAGGAAAATATCCGGCCCTATAATGGATAGATTTGATATTCAAATAGAAGTACCATTTGTAAGTAATTTTATAGATTATAAAGAAGAGATAGAAACATCAGAGATGGTAGCAAAAAGGGTGAATGCAGCAAGGAAACTTCAATATAATAGATATAAAGGCCTTGATATAAAAATTAATAAGCAACTAAGTGGAGAGTTTTTAGATGAATTTGCAATGCCGCAAGACATAGAAGGAAAGAATCTTCTAAGAGAAGTTGTAGAAAAATTTTCCCTCTCTATGCGCAGCTGCAATAAAATACTAAAACTTGCGCGCACAATAGCAGATATAAGCAATTCTGAAAAGGTAAATAAAATGCATATTGCAGAAGCCATTAGTTATAGATATTCAGATAATATACTTCGGTATTCAGGTGGATAGATTTTATTATAATATAGGTTTTTATGCCCTTTTATCTGGGTAACTATTAGCGTCGTTACTATCTCCTATGCTCAATTCTATAAGGTAGATAAAATAACAGGAAGGATAAAGCAAACCCATGAAACTAATATAAAAAAACAGATTTGATAGAGAAATAAAGCCCCATGATATAGCTAGAAGCCTATTTTATTTGATTATTTTCAACTTAACATATTTTGTTTTGGTATTATTTAAATTGTTATTTTTTATTTATATGTTGTATTTGTGTTAAATAATATGATATCCCTTATTGGTAAGGAGGTTTTTACTTCTTTATATTTTATATAAATTAACTAAATAGTTTTTATTATGCCAATACAAGCACCAGGTCAGCAAACAATGGGCGGCTCACAAGCAGAACAATTAATGAGTGAAGATAAGCAATGTAAAGCTTCAGGGCAGTGGGCAGAGGCAATAGCGAAATTCGAAAAAGCAGCAAGAATAGATCCTACTAATTTAGAAGGAACTGAATTATTCGTACAAACATTGGTAGAATCTCCTCCGCAGAATTTAATAGGAAAGAAGGCTCCTTGCATTTATTATGCAAGAAAGATTATAGGCGTTCTTACCGTACCGGCTTATGGTATAGGGTGCTTACTATTAAGTGGAAATGGTATGACAAGTATTTCTTCTATGGGAAGTTTAAACAAATACAAATACTCAAAAACAGTGAATGTGTTAACAGCAAAATATGTAGCAGAGAAATCGAGCACCGCATTTAGCGAATATATTGAAAATTACGTAGAATATGTTCCTAAACATGCACATGGGCATTACGTTCATGGCCTTGTGTTAGATCTTAATGGTAAGTTATCCACATAGGCATATAAAAAAGCGATTCAACAATCTAATTCAGAAGAAAGTAGGTTATATGAATATTTATTGCGTTTTGGACAAGAACAATTATTTGTAGGGAGAACTCATATGTTACTTACAATAACTAATGAGGTAGATAAACTTAAGCATCATGATACATTCGATAACCAAGTTGAAAAAATATTATATTGGAAAATGAGAGCGTCAGCGTTAAAATTCATTGCAGATGTTAAAAGAATTACAGGAGATAGGGAGTCTGAAATAAAAAAAGCATATAGAGAAGCACGTGATGCATATGCTGAGCTTCTAGAGCAAGGGTCGTTAGCACAATGGCATTATGATTATGCAATGTGTTTATTTTATGCAGATAGAAAAGAAGGCGCAATTACCGAATTTAATAAAGCCTTGGGTAGAGTTAGTAAATGGGCATGGTGTCATTATACAAAAGGTGTTGTTGCAGAAGAAAACTTAGATTTTAACAGTGCAGTAAATGCATATTCAAGAGCAGCTGAGATAGATATAGATAATCCGCTTTATTATGCATGTAAAGCTAAAGCATTTCAAAAAAGAGCAGAATTCAGAGAAAATGAAGGTAATTTAGAAGGAGCAAGGGAAGATGCAGATAAAGCAAAAGCATCTTTTAAGGAAACATTTACCTTGGCTAAAGAAGGAAGATTCGGTAAGCTTTCTGCTTCTGACAAAAAATTTGTAGAAGCTATATTAGATGAAAACTTCGGCAAAGTAAATACAGCTTTAGATGCCTTGAAGAAAAATATAGCTGCCTCTGGTGGTACGCCTCAAGCAATGGCTATGCTTTCTAAATTGGAAAATGGGTTATTTGCAATATTCTCTAAATCTTTGTATGCAGTAAAAGAACAAGAGATGAAATATGAGCAAAAAGATGAGCAAGATGTGCAAAATATAGAAAGAAAAGCAAAAACAATACGAGCAACTGAGGCTGTTGTCGATACAAAGGTAGAAGAAGCAACTGCAGCATGGACAGATGAAGTGCAGGAGTTACTTGAATCAGCAGGTTTCTTTTCTACTAAAGCAGAGAAAACAGGAAAAGGCACATCAGATGACATTACTGAAAATGCTCTTGGACATCATAACTCATGGAATGAGCTAACATCCACAGGTATTACAAAGTTAATGCAACTACGTTTTGCAGATGCTAAGGATGTTAAAATTATCCCTGCAGGATATGACATTGAAGATGGAGAAATAGACCTCAGCTCTTTAGCTAATATTGTTACTTCCTCAACAGAATCTATAATACTTGTGCCAATTAACGTTGAGAACAAGCATTGGGTTGGGTTGATCTTTGAAAAAAACGGCCAGCATGTAAATGTTAAATTCATCGATACAGAAGGAGGAGCAATTCCTACATCTCTTTTACAAGCGCTTGCAGAAAGCTTTGATGACATCTCAGTTAACACACCACAAGTGGAGCAACAACTTGCAGATAACTGCGGACACCAAGTTATCAATGAATTCGCTAAGGATGTATTAGGTGACGATGTACCTCAGCATGGAGTAGTTGGTATGCATTCTAGCCTTATGGAAGATGCATTAATTGCTGCATAAATGGGTAATGAAAAAACAATACAGGTTTTAGAGCGCAGAGTTAGAGTTAAGCTGCGCCGCCTGGATGAAGATGATGCAGATGCTAATTATTTCCTTTCACTTACTATATTCCTTTAATGTTAAACGCCTTACAAAGGCTGAATCATAATAAAAAAAGAATACACTGCCGCTACAATAATAAATCCATCTGGGACCTTTATGTTAAGCTTTGCTAGTATTAATTTACCTCAATTTTTCAATTTACTAAGTCTCCTATTAAATTATCTTCTTGGTGTTTACCTAATAAATGTTCGTCAAAAAAAATAATTACATCTTTATGCATAACCCAATTATTAGTGGAGTATAAATCATTTATTTTTTTATAAGTTTCTTGTTTTTTTTCGTTATCATACTTTTCAAACTCTTTTGCAATATAATTTTCTGCTTTTTTATCTTTCCAATTTTGAAGATATCTGCTCAGGTAATGATTTAAACCTTTTTTCATAACAACCTCTATTTTCCTTTAGATTTTACTATATAAAATAATAGATTTATAAATTATATTTACCTATCTTTAATATTAGGTTAATAATAGACTAAGGAAATGTAAATATTTAAATTTATACAGATATATCGTCCATTTTCATAAGAACTAATAGGGTTACAGATACCCACGGTTAATAGCAATTAACAACATATTATTTTTTGAGATATGTATAAAATAATATTTGTATTATTGTTATATTGAGTTTAGCATGAGTCATAGATTAATTATATTAGTACTAAATGCTTAATTATAAAGGAAGCCGAAGTGATATCAATAATGCTATTGATGATTATGAGTGGTGGTTATCTAAAGAGCATTCTGCGAATAGTGACATTATGCGCAGCGAATATAAGAAAGAGAGGATAGAGAATTATGCTCCTGAAAAAATGAGCATGCGCACTGTTGAAGAAAAATATAATAGATATACATTTTTAGAAT
>JAUIKA010000097.1 GCA_030430995.1 Alphaproteobacteria bacterium | reverse complement strand
ATATATCATTCACAATTCCATTAATAGGAGATTTTATAGTAGAATGCTCTAATAAGTCTTTATATACAATATACCTCTGATACACCTCAGATATCTCCACATCCACCTGCTTGGTTTCCTCTAATATTTTTGATAAAGTTTCATTTTTCAAAGTTATTAAGCTGTCCTCCAACCTTTCTATTTCTTGATAGCTAGATAGAATCTCAGAATCAGCTGATGAATATTCAGACTCAGAAGCAACAAAATTCGCCTCTGCTTCCATAAGCTTATTATTAGATGCATAACCCTCCTCTATGAGCTTTTTTGTGTCTTCCATCATCTTTTTTCTAAAACTCATCTGTTTTTTGGTAGCATTCTTTTTAGACTCAAGAGCTATTATTTTCTTATTAAGTTGTGATATCTGTTTATTAGCAGAATCCACTCTAGAGTTATATCCATATGTATAAGCCTTTAAAGCCCTCTCCTGTATTTGTATAATCTTCGCAACTCCTAGATCTTCCTTATCTTTTAAAAGAAATTCAGGAAAATCTATTTTACTTAAACCATCCCTCTGAGATAGCAACCTCGCCTTGGTAGCAAGCAATATTCTATATCTATTCAATATTGATTCATAAGATGACCTAGCAGCGACTTTATCAAATTCTAATAAAACTTGGCCAGCTTTCACCTTGTCACCTTCTTTCACTAATATCCTCTCTATCTTCCCCCCTTCCTTACTCTGTATTAACTGCTTTTTGCTATTATTAATCACAACTCCACCAGCACCAGCTGCACTATCTAAAGGCGCAAAAGCGGCCCATAAAAAACCAAAACCAATAAATATTATAATTACAGCTACACCAAACATTATAGGTGCTTTAGAATGGTTCCTGGGTGATGACCAGTCATCATCTTTTACTACAAATTTAATCATAGAGTCTATATTGGAAACAAATCTCTGAAAAAACTTTATCAGTTTAACAAATATTTCTTGAAATTTGCTCATCTTAGGTTTCTTAGCACCACCCGCCATTTGCTGATACATTTTTTTCATCATCTCTAGCTGTGCAGGGTCATTAGGTAATTTACTCATTGCTATTAATTTTCTGTTATATTAAAAATCTATTATCATGTTATTTAATCTATATGCATTATACTGTCTTTCTTCAAGCTTAAATGTTTATGATTTAAAATATCCTTCTTATCACCATAATCTAACATCTGCCCTTTTTCCATAATCAAAACTTTATCTGCTACGGAGAGAACTGATGTTCTATGGGAAATAACTATTACTGATATCTTTTTTTCCTTTGCTTCTAAAAGTGCATTTTCTAATGCTCTTTCTCCTTCCTCATCCAAATTAGCATTTGGCTCATCCAGCACAACTAATTTTGGGCTGCCATAAAATGCTCTTGCAAGGCCAACCCTCTGTTTCTGCCCACCTGATAAATTGGAACCTGAAATACCTATATCAGAATCATAACCATCCTGCAGGCCAAGTATCATATTATGCGCACCAGCCATTTTAGCAGCCTCCACAACCTTTTCAGGGGATGGGTTTTCTTCTAGCCTTGCTATATTTTCTTTAATAGAGCCATGAAAAAGCTCTATCCCCTGCGGAAGATAGCCAACGCTTTTTCCAAAATTCTCTCTATTCCATCTATATACTTCACCACCATCTAGCCTAACAGTACCAGAAGAGGCTTTCCATATACCTACTATAACCTTTGCCAAAGTAGATTTCCCAGCAGCACTATGGCCTATAATAGCAAGAACCTGCCCCGGCTCAAGGCTGAAATTAATATCCTTAACTACATATTTTGGCAAGGCGAACATCCCACCAGGAGCAGAAGTCTGAAATGCATATGAAACATTCTCTATATCTAAAAACCCTTTAATATCTGGAAGAGGCATTGCGTCTTCCCTTAAAGATACCTGCTTAAAAAAGGCCTCTATCCTTTTATAAGACTTCATTGTGCTACTAATGTTCTTCCATACTTCTATAAAGTTATCAAAAGGAGCTAAAGCTTTTCCTACAAGGATAGAGCTAGCTATCATTCCACCAGTAGTCATAGCTTCCATTCTAGTGGTTACAACAAAATATGCACCTATTGCTGTTACCATCATTTGCATACCATTTCTAAAAAACCTTGATATATTAGCTATAATACCATTTCTATAACTAGCGTAAGATTGCGAAGCAAGAGATGCTTTATTAAAATTATGCCAATTTCTAGATACATTCTTCATCATACCCATTGCTTCAACCACTTCCGCATTCCTACCTGCTATTTCAGCATGGTTTATAGCTTTTATTGAATGCTCTGTAGCTTCACCGAGCTTCTTATTGGTAGCAATAGCGTTAAAGAAAGCTAAGGTTACTAATATTACACCACCTATTATTGTAAGAAAACCTATGTATTTATTGATTATAAAAATCACTGCTATATATGCTACTGTCCATGGCATATCAAGCAGAGTATTTATCCCGACGCTAGTCATAAATGACTTTACAGAATTGAAATCTCTGAGCAACTGGCCAGAGCTCATACTTGGCCTTATAGCTGCTGTAGCAACTGACTGAGCAAAAACTTTATGTGAAACGTTATTATCTAGCCACTCTCCTAATTTAATTAGAGTAAAAGACCTGGTGACTTGTAATAGCCCATATACAAAATACACGCTGCCTATAATTAAAGAAAGCATTAGCAAAGTAGATAAATTACCACTACCTACAACCCTATCTAACACTTGAAGTGAATATAAAGGAGTTATAAGCATAAGCAAATTAATACAAAATGCTAATACAAAAACAACCCAAAACACTGGCCTACATAACTCTAGACCTTCTTTTAAAGGGTTAACAAGATCTTTATCTACTTTAGAATCTATCATTAGATATAGTATTATTTATTATTATATGGAAGCATTATATGCTATCAATGAGTATATATATAATACATATAGTTAGTTTTTCAATATAAAACTAGAATAGTTGTAAAAAAGATGTTGGAATTTCTGTATTTATCTGAAGCCCATCGAATGAAATATTAAGACTATGCAGCATCATTCTTGTATAATGCCTTCCTGAATATTTCTCATCACCTAATATGGAATTACCTAAACTATATAGATGTTTTCTTATTTGATGTTTCCTGCCTGTTTTTGGATATGCAAATATTAAAGAATATTCCTTGCCTTGCTTGCA
>JAUIKA010000006.1 GCA_030430995.1 Alphaproteobacteria bacterium | reverse complement strand
AATACTCTTATTATAGAATCTGTGCATCCAAAACTTGCTTTAAGGCATAATAAAAAGATAGTATGTGTGTTCAATGAAGGATTTGATTCATATACCAATGGGCTCGATGATGAATAACGTTAGCTATTTAGAAGATGTTAATAAGGTACTAGCATATAGCGAAGATTCACTGAGGCTTTTACAAAACTATTTAAAAGGTGATGAATTGAAAGCTATAATTGATGCTATAGTCTCTACTAGGGGCAGGGTTGTATTCTCTGGCATAGGTAAAAGTGGGCATATTGCTAAGAGGGCTTCATCTATCTTTTCATCTATTGGTACATGTTCTTACTTTATCCATCCATCAGAAGCTGCGCATGGTGACTTAGGTATGATACATGCTGAAGATTTTGTAGTTTTAATATCAAATTCAGGACAGACAAATGAATTATTGCCAATAGCTGAATATTGTAATAATCATGAGATAAAAACAGCATTAATAACATCTAATTCTTCTTCTTTGCTCGCAAATATTGTAAGTTATATACTAACTATACCAGAAATTAATGAGTATTCATCTGTCCCTGTGCCTACTGTCTCTTCCATGCTAACCATTGCATTATGTGATGCAATTATGATTGTGATTCATAATATAAATCAGTTCTCTCATAAAGAGTATAAGAATTTACATCCTGGTGGCAGTATAGGGGTAAAAATGCTAAGAGTGGAGCATATTATGCATAAAAACCCTCCTGCCTGTTCTAAAACTTGCTATATGAAAGATGTTATAGTTACTATTACAAAGGGAGCATTGGGTTGCTGTATAGTATGTGATGCAGGTGGCAGTCTTATAGGTATTATCACAGATGGAGATTTAAGGCGGGCTATGTCAGATGATTTGTTACAAAAGACAGCGTCAGATGTTATGAGCGTTAACTGTAAAACTGTAAGTAAGCATATTCCTATATCTGATGCAGTTATTTTAATGAGAGACTACAAAATTACATCTTTAGTTGTTGTGGATGATAGAAGCCCTATTGGCATAGTGCATATACATGACATAATAAGAGTAAAGGGGGTATAAAAATATTATGTGCAGATATATATTATGTATTTGTATAATAGCTTTTAATGCCAATGCCATAGATTTTTCTATTGAGGCCAATAATATAAAGCTTATAAGTAACCATTATAATCTTATTGCTGATGAGATAGAAAGTAAGAACTCGGATTATGGTGTTGTTAGGGGCATTAGTGGTGAGATATATGATATTTCTATAAAAGCCAGAGAGGGAATGTTGTATAAGGATAATATATATGTGCCATGTAGTTTTTACTTATCATATAAAGGCTTAAATATAGATGGTAAGGCTTTGGTTTATTTCTTTAAAAAGAAAAATGGGTCTGCTAAGTCTGTAAAAATACAATATTCTGAACATATCAATATTCTTGCAGATAAGCTGAAGTTTGTTAATGAGGATGTATATCTAAATAATGTTATAGGAAGTATAGATTTAGATGAACACCATTTGCAGTTTAAAGCAGATTCCTGCAGTAAGCATAGTAGTGCAGATCAGATCAATCTCAATAACGTTAAAATAGAGGTAAAAAACAAGAAAATGCTTTGCTATGCAGATTCTTTAACTATATATTTAGATGCAGACCACAAGCCATATAAGCTATATGCTAATACAGGCGTGAGCGTTTACAATAACAATATAAAAGTGCATACAGATTGTATAGAATATGATTTGAAATCACAAAAATTACAATTGTTTGAGGTGAAATGCGTAGCAGACTTATAATTCTCTAGTATTATGTTTTTGTTTCTCTAGTTCTCTGGATGTAAATTTACCTATGGGGGCTTTTATCTGATCTATAGAATGTTTTGCAGGTATAGCCTTAGTTTTAACTATTTTTTCATTATTATGTTGTTGTGAGTCTTGATTTGTTTGGTCTGAAGAGCTAAACATCTTTTTAAAATTATTTATAAGCTTTTTATACCATGGTATTTCTTTTGTTAGTCCAAGGGATTTTTTCCTGAATTTTATATATCCATCGAGGCTACCTTTAAATGCTTTTTCTTTCTTTGAGGTTTTTATCCATGTAATGTTTTGGTTTGAAGCATTAGGGTATTTAGATTTTATTTCTTTAGTGTTTATTCCTCCTTTTTTTATTGCTTTGTCTACTTCTAGCTGCATATGCATAGTCTCAGCTGCTTCTTTCATGTCTTTCAAGCTTTTTTTGCAATGTTCTTCTAATATTTCAAAGCTTTGATTGAAAACTTCATGTATATCATTCGGATGCTTAATCCTTTTGTCAGATATATTAGAGCAAAGCGCTATTAGGCTATTTCTAAACATATCTTCTTTCTGCTTATTACCAATAATTTCATTTATATAGTTATTGATATCAGATTTTACATTAGATAACGCGCCTTCTGTTATATCTAATTTTTTTGATAGATCGGATAGGGATTTTGCCATTTCTTTGGATGGTACTATTCCTTCATAAAACCTCCATAATTTTGGTGTTCTATGGTCTCCTGATTGAAGATGGGTTATTGTTTCTCTGTTTAGATAATCCAGAATTTGGTTATTCTCATATTTTCCTCCTCCTATAACTTTCCACCCTTTTATTAAGTCATTAAAACTGTGCCCTAGGTCTATTCTAGCTATTCTGTTTTCTTTATTATCATCTTTATATACAACCATATTACCAGGGTTAATATCATGGTCCCCTACTAATATTGATATTGCTATAGCATCTGCAAGGTCTTGTTTTAACCTGGGTTCATTTTCTATTGATACAGAGCCATCTTGGGATATATGGTCTACATTGACTTTGCGTTTTTTATTTAGGTTTTTAGGGTCATTAAAATGGCTCAGTTCACATTCTACATTTGGTATATATTTAGAAGCTATAATAACGCCGTGGTTATTGTTATGTGATACTATACCTACCTCGGGTATGCTGCCTTTGTTTGCAAAGTTAAATGCTATTTTTGATGCTACTACTTCAGATAGGTTTTCTGTATCTAAAAAGTTAGCTTTTAGTCTTCTTGTAAATTTTCCATCTAATATGGAAGGTTTGAGCTGAAATTTTTCTTTACCTATAGTTGTTTGTTTGCTGCCTGTTTTGCCGGATGTGTCTACGCCTGTGTTATTAAAGTCTTCATAAAAATATTTAGATGCCATATTTTATTAATATCTATTTATTTATATATTATAAGATAACTTAACTAAAGTCAATTTAACTAACTATAGCGCCATTTGCTAAGATATTAGGGTGATATCCTCCGCTTGAATTATATATATATTGTTTATAAAAGAAGATATAAGGTCTATTGCTATCCAATAAACCTTATGTTAAATATGAGTTAATACAACAACAAGTTTGTTGCGTTCATGTTTTGGTGCTGTGTCTATTTTTGCTACATCCTGGAGTTGAAGCAATACGCTTTCCATAAGCTCTTTCCCTATGTTTTTAAATAAATTCTCTCTTCCTCTGAACTCAACTAAAAATCTTACTTTATCTTTATTTGCTAAAAATTTTCTTATATGGCCAATTTTTACTTTCAAATCACCGGTTCCAATATTAGGGCGTATCTTTATCTCTTTTAAATGTATAACCTTTTGGTTCTTTTTTATTAGAGCTTGTTTTTTCTTCTCTTCATAGCAATATTTTCCATAATCCAATATTTTGCATACAGGCGGTGATGCATTAGGTGAGATGACGACCAAATCTTTTCCTAATGAGCGAGCTTTTTTGAAGGCTTCTTTTGTTTCTAAGATGCCAAGCATTTTTCCATTTGGGTCTATAACCCTTACTTTTTCAGCTGTAATCTGAATATTCTTTTTTAAGGTCTTACTAATAATATTTTCCTATTTGTTTAATTAATCTAATTTACTAGCTTATATTAGATAAGTCTATATTTTTATATAAATTCTTATCATAAGGGCTAAGCAATGGTAACTCTAAAGACGCAGAATGGTCTGCGAAATACTGCATTGCTTTATAAGGTACGGTTATAGTCTCTTTTTGTGAGTTAAAAAATAAATCAACTTTCATAGCGCGGTCAGTAGCTATAAGATTTTCAAACTCATTTTCTAGAACAATTGTTATGGACTGCGGGTATTTTTCTTTAATCCATTCACTCATCTGCACTCCTTCTACATTTGTAAAGAAAGTAATATATATTTGCTGTTCTTTTTTTATGCCATTTTCACTAATATCTGAAAGCACTTCTGATACAAAATAAGCAAAAGATTCATTAAGCTTTTCTTTATAGTAATTCATTAACACTGACGTTTCTGTTATCCCCATTATTATAGCTCATTTTAATATAAGTAAAAGGTCTGGGAAGAAAATTAATAATTAATTCTGGCCATTCTATTAACACAGCTCCATTTTCATATGCATGCTCAATGCCTATTTCTTGTATTTCTTCGTAATTTTTTACTCTATAAAGGTCATAATGATAGATGTCTAGCTTTTTTGTATTGTAAATATTTACAATGTTGAAGCTAGGGCTATCAACTATTTTTATTGCGCTATCTGTATGTTTTATTATCTCTCTGGATAGGTAAGTTTTGCCCACTCCAAATTCTCCGCTTATGCATATAATTGATTTTTTAGATATAGTTTGTGCAATTTCACAAGCAAATATGCTAATATTTTCTTTGGATAATAAATAGTCTTTATGAAGCATATACCAAGGTTCTTTATAAATATAACATTAAGTGTAGGAAAGCTAATTAGGTTAAATAAAGAGCAATTACACCATATAGCTAACGTACTTAAAGTGCAAAAACACGTAATATTATTTAATAATACAGATGGTGAGTATTTGGCGCAAGTGAATTCTACTAAAGATGTATCTGTAGTAGAGTTCATAGCAAAACCCATGCATATGGAGTATCTAGCAATAGGTATCTGCCTTTTAAGGGGTAAGGATAGCATGAGGGATATTGTTTCTATGTCCGCGCAGATGGATATTACTGATATATATCTTTTAAGCTCAGAATATAGCAATATATCTAAGATAAATTATAGAAAACTGGAGATATATATTAAAGAGGCAGCTGAGCAATCTGGTAAATGCTATATACCTAGGCTTCATAAACTCCTTACATTAGAAGAGTTCCTTTCTACAGAGAAAGATAATTTTTATATTGCTGATTTTACAACAAATGTTATAGATAAAAACATAACTAGGAAAAAAGATGCTATAATAATAGGACCAGAAGGTGGATTCAGTAATAATGAAAGAGATATGTTTAAAACGCAAGATAATATAAAAATTTTTAATATAGGTGTAAGTAAGCTGCGTGCACCTACAGCTGCAGTAGCTGCAATATCTAAATATTTATCATGGTAGGGTTATGATGAGAATAAAACCATATAATAGATTACAACAATTAATATTTGACAATATTTCAGAGGTAGTACAAAATGCGGGATGTTACGTTCATAGTATAAATTATCATAAGAGCAAATTATCCCAGTTAACTATAGAGATAGATAAATCAGATAGGAGGCAGGGGATTACAATTGAGGAATGTGCAAAGATAGGTAGTGCATTAAGGGTTATATTAGATGTTGCAGAAATAATACATAATAAGTATTCATTAACGGTTACTTCCCCAGGTGCAGAGAGAGAATTGCATAATTTAAAAGATTTTCAAGACTTTTATGGACAATATGTTAAACTGTTGTTAGTTGGTGGAATTAGCTATATAGGAAAAATACTAGATGTACATGAAAATCAAATAAAGATAGAGCTTGCTGATGGGAAGGTCACGCTAGTCAATTTTTCTGAAATTGTAAAGGCTAATTTAACTTTAGTTAGTAATAAACAAAAAAGAAAGAAGTTATGATAGACAGTGAGAATCTTTTACACATAGCAGACACTGTATCTAAAGATAAGGATATACCAAAAGAAGAGCTATTTATAGCTCTTGAGATAGGTATTATAGAGGTAAGCAAAAGGAAATATGGGCAGAATTTAGAAATTAAAGCACATATAAATAGGAAGAATGGAGAGATAAAAATCTACTCCTGTAAAAAATTAGTTGAAGCCTACCCAGAGGAAAATGAAATTCTAACAAAAGAAGCTCAGTTGATTAATCCAGAGCTAATTACAGGGCAGGAGTTATTTGAAGAATTGCCACCTATCGTTATTGATAGACATAATGCAAAAATAGTGCGCAATTTTGTTTATGATTACTTGCTAAATTTTGAAAAGCAGAAAGAATATGATAGTTTTGAGGACAAGATCGGGCATATGTATAGCTGCGTTGTAAAGAAAGTAATACATAACCGCAATAATTATAATAATAAAACTGTCATTACAGACCTTGGTGGAAGGGCAGAAGCAATATTGCCACATGGTAACTATTTATCCCAAGATAGCTTTAAAGCAGGGGACCATATAAAAGCTGTAATAAGCAAAGTACAAAGGAGTAACTATAGTGCTCAGATATTTTTATCTAGAACAGAAGATGCATTACTAAAGAATCTTTTAGAGTTAGAAGTCCCAGAGATCTCTGATAATAAGGTTGTGATTAAGGCAATAGTAAGAGAGGCAGGTGTAAAGTCTAAAGTTGCTGTATTCAGTACAGACCCTACAATAGACCCAGCTGGCGCTTGTGTAGGGATGCGTGGAAAGAGGATATTCAATGTAAGTTCTGAGCTTAAAGGTGAAAGAATAGATGTAGTTATTTGGGACCAAGATATAATTAAATATGCTATTAATGCAATAGGCACTGAAGGGATATCTAAAATAGTAATAAATAATCAGCAGAATAAACTCGTTGTTGTTATAGATGAAGAAAACAGAAAGATTGCTATAGGAAAAAATGGTGTTAATGTGCGCTTAGCATCCAGATTGCTGGGCTTTAATATAGAGATCATTACAGAAGATGAAAGGTCACAGGAGACTAAAGCGGTATATACATCACAAGTAAATACACTAGTTGAAAATTTAAATATAGATGAAGTTCTAGCGCAAATCCTTGTGTCTAATGGGTATATCTCAATAGAAGACATAGCAAATGCAGAAGCAGGCCAATTAGTAAAGGTAACAGATTTATCAGAAAGTGATATGGAATCTTTGATAGATAAGGCTTGTATTTATACAGATAAAGCAAATGAAGAATTATTAAATCAACTAGATGCGTTAGGGGTAGGGCAGGATTTATTAGATTTATTTGCAGAGCATCTTTCTACTATTAATCTAGAGCAGATAGTAACCCTTGCAGAGAGTGGTATAAAATCTCTTGAAGATTTGCAAGAGATTAATAAGGAAGAGTTCATACATATACTGAATAAGAAAATAGATAGACATGAGGTAGAGAATTTATTTAATGCCTTAACAGAAGAATATCAAGAGAATTAAAATAAGTTATATATTATAGAGAGATGGTATCAAAATTAAAATTTTCACCTATTAGAAATAAAAAACCTGCCTCTAAGGTAGATGAAGAGGTTACTGTAAATATTAATAAGAGTGAAAAATTTTCATCTAAAAATATTAGCACATATAGACCTAAGCCTGATAGGGAAGAGGTGAAAGAGAATATATATACCTCTAGTGAGATAAAGCAAAAGATACAGCTTTTAAAAAATAAAGGTGATTTGGTACAGAAGATTACAGCGGAATATAAAGGCCATAACAACTCTAACCAAGATAAGGATAAGGAAGATAAGGTTACTAATGAGGATATAGAGGTAAATGAGAGTCAAGACATTGAATTTACTAAAAGCCATGCTACTGAGCAAGATATTAAACCAAAACTAGAGCGTAAATCTACAGAGAATAAAATAGAGAAAGAGGAGGTTAAGAAGCAAGATATAAGTAGCCCAACTACGCCTAATATAACAAAGAGCACTGAGGTAAAAAAAGATGCTAGCCCCCAGCAAAACAAGAAATATAAATCTAAACCATATAAAGAAGGCCAAGATGAAAAGCAGCATGGGAAAAAAGAAATTTTACAGAAAGCAGTTAATAAAAAGCTGCATAAGGGTAATATTAAAACATTATTAGAACATGGAGATTTAGATAGTTTAATAAAATCTAGAAAGCAAAAAAGACAGCAAACAAAACCTGTTGCTAGGGAAAAAATATATCAAGAGGTATCTCTTACAGAAAATATGACAATAGGGGAGCTTGCCAACAGAATGACAGAAAAAAGTTCTGATATAATAAAGGAGTTGATGAAACTTGGCATCATGGCAAGAGTTACAGATATAATAGAGTTGGAAACAGCGGAATTAATAGTGACTAGCTTAGGCCATAGCTTTAAATATGTAAAAGAAGATTCTATAGAAAGTTTGTTCCTTACAGAGGTCTCCAAAGACAATATGAATAAAAGATGTCCTATTGTGACAATTATGGGCCATGTAGACCATGGTAAAACAACATTATTAGATGCTTTGCATTCTACAGATGTTTCAGAGCAAGAGCATGGTGGTATAACTCAGCATATAGGTGCATATCAGGTCACTCTTTCAAATCAAGAAAAAATTACATTCTTTGATACACCAGGGCATGAAGCTTTCACGCAGATGCGTTCTAGAGGGGCTAATATAACTGATATTGTTGTTTTGGTAGTTGCAGCGGATGATGGCGTTAAAGCGCAGACTATAGAGGCTATAAACCATATTAAAGCAGCAGAAGTACCAATAATAGTTGCTATAAATAAAATTGACAAGCCAGGTGCAAATATAGAAAAAGTGAAGCAAGAGCTTTTGGTGCATAATTTAGTCTCTGAAGATTTAGGCGGAGATGTAATATTTGTACCTATCTCTGCAAAAAACAAGCAAAATTTAGATAAGCTTGAGGAAGCAATATTACTTCTAGCGGATGTGTTAGAGATTAAATCTAGTTACAACAAAGAGGACACAAGAGGTGTTGTGATAGAGGCACATCTTAGCCATTCTAAAGGGGTTGAGGTTACAGTGTTAGTGCAGCATGGGGTGCTCAGTAAAGGTGATATAGTAGTTTCTGGCTCTGTTTGGGGGAAGGTAAAAAGACTATATAATGATAAAAAACGCAGTATTCCATTTACTAACCCTGGTTGCCCTGTAATTATTTATGGTTTTAATTCAGTGCCTGAGTCTGGAAATGCATTTATCTTAGCAAAGACAGAAAAAGATGCTAGAGATCTAGTTAGTAAGTATCAAAGCCAAAATGAAGTTAAGGTTAACCATAAAAAGTCTTTTGAATCTATTATTTCTAACCAGCTAAATAAAACAGGGATATTATCTATTATTATAAAAGCTGATGTTCATGGCTCCAGGGAGGCGGTTATAGGAAGTATTGAGAAGATAACAAAAGATAACCTAAAAGTACAAATCATCCACTCAGGAGTGGGTGGAATTACAGAGTCAGATGTAAGCTTAGCGCAGGCATCTTCTGCTATTATCTTAGGGTTTAATGTTAAGCCTAATCAGAATGCTGCCGTTGCTGCTAAATCCAGGGCAGTGGAAATAAAGTTCTATTCAGTAATATATCATTTAATAGAAGATATTGAGCAGATATTAGATGGTATGATTTCTCCTGATAAGCATGAAAATGAGCTAGGTGTAGCGCAGGTGCGTAAAGTGTTTAATATTACAGGAGTAGGGAAAGTATGTGGATGCTATGTAACTAATGGTAAGATTAATAAATCTAACCCTATAAGAATGATAAGGGATGATACAGTAATACATAATGGGAAAGTAAAAACTTTGAAAAGATTTCAAGAGAATGTTACAGAAGTTAGCGAGAATTATGAATGCGGTATAGTAATAGAGAATTATTCAGATATTAAAGAGGGGGATGTTATTGAGTCATACGAAATTATAGAGACAAAAAAAGCTAATTAACTAACTATAATATGCAGCAGGATTTCTCTCATCTAAGAGTCAAAAGTTGCTATTCTTTATTACAAAGCACTGTAAGAATCAAGAGCCTTATTGCTGCTGTAAAGCTCCATAATATGAATACAGTAGCGCTTTGTGACCATAATAATATGTTTGCTGGTTTAGAATTTGCTATAGAGGCAAAAAAAGCTGGAATAAAAGCTATACATGGCCTTGTTTGGTCTTGCCAGGAGCAAGAGCTTCTTATTTTAGCAAAAGACCATGAAGGATATAAGAACCTTATGTATTTAAGCAGCCATCAATTTAATTTAGATGTTTTATTCGCTAGGTCTGAAGGGCTTATAGTGCTATCTGCATATGACAAAGGGTATATAGGCAAAGCGATATATAATAACCAGATTTTAGAAGCAAAAGCTTTTTCTAAAAAAATGAAAGAAGTATTTGCAGATAGGTTTTATTTTGAGATATCAAGAGAGGGCAGGCAAGAACAGACTCAGATTGAAGATATATATTTGCAATTATCATATGAGATGCAGATCCCTCTTGCTGCTACGAATGAAGTATTATTTATAGACCAAAATACAACGGATGACCATGATACATTGCTTGCAATATCAAGTAATTGTCATAAGGATGAACAAGACAGGCCAAGGTCTAACCCTAACTGTTATTTTAAAACAGGAAAGCAAATACATGAGATATTTTCTGATATACCAGAGGCGGTAACAAATGCTGCTAATATAGGGGTTAGATGCTCATATATGGCCAAGACATATCCACCCATGCTTCCTTCTTTTGAAAATGAAAGCAGACAAATAAGGGATTTATCCTATGATGGCTTAAGGAGGCTAGGTAAATCTGAGGATAAACTATATATAGAGAGGCTGGAATATGAGCTGGGTATTATATGTAAAATGAATTTCTCAGGGTATTTCTTAGTAGTTTCGGACTTTATAAGATGGGCTAAGGATAATAATATTATGGTTGGCCCTGGAAGAGGCTCTGGTTCAGGCTCATTAGTTGCTTGGTGCCTTGATATTACAGATTTAGACCCGATAGAGTTTGGGCTTATCTTTGAAAGGTTTTTGAACCCAGACAGAGTATCTATGCCAGATTTTGATATAGACTTCTGTCAGAAAAGGAGGCATGAAGTAATAGACTATATAAAACAAAAATATGGTAAGCAGAATGTTGCGCATATTATTACTTTTGGTAGTATGCAAGCTAAGGCTGTTTTGAAAGATGTAGCTAGAGCCTTAGGTTTGCGTTTTGATATATCAAATTATATTACAGATCTTGTGCCTTTTAGTGCGGTTAACCCGGTCACTTTACAGCAAGCAGTAAATGAAGTGCCAGAATTGAATATGGCATATAGAGGCAATGGTATATATAAGCAGGATATAGGCGATGTAAGCAATGAGTTGATAAAAAGGGTTATAGAGACATCATTGGAGCTAGAAGGCCTTCCTAGGCATGTTTCTATGCATGCTGCAGGGGTTGTAATTGCTCCTAAACCTATTGTAGAGATTATGCCATTTTATACAGACCCTAAGACGGGTGAGCTGCTCACCCAATATTCAATGAAATATACTGAGCTTGCAGGGCTTATAAAATTTGACTTTCTAGGGTTGCAGACATTAACTTTGATAGATAATACTAAGAAATATATAGAAAAGCTAGATTTAAAAAAGCTAGATATAACGGACCAAGAGACATATAAACTATTGGCCTCTGGAAGAACAAATGGTGTGTTTCAGTTTGAAAGCGGTGGCATGCAAGATGTTATTAAAAGATTAAAACCAAAGGAGATAGAAGATTTGCTATCTATTACATCACTCTATAGGCCAGGGCCAATGGGTAATATACCTTTATATTTAAGCGCAAGGGAGGATGAAAGCAATATACACTATCCACACCCTATGCTTAAAGACACATTAAAAAATACATATGGAGTTATTATTTACCAGGAGCAGGTAATGAAAATAGCTCAGGTTCTATCTGGCTACACGCTTGCACAAGCTGATGTTTTGCGTAAAGCAATGGGTAAGAAGATCAAGGCAGAGATGCAATCTCAGGAAGAAATTTTTGTTAAAGGTGCTATAAAAAATAATGTAGATCCAAATTTAGCAAAAGAGATATTTGCTTTAGTAGCAAAATTTGCTGGATATGGCTTCAACAGGGCCCATGCTGCTGCATATGGTATGATATCTTTCTATACAGCTTACCTTAAAGCACATTATACAGGGTATTTTCTTATCTCTTGCATGAATCTTGAATTAAATGATAGTAATAAGGTAGCTATGTTTATACAAGATGCTAAAGACACAGGAATAACTGTTGAAAAGATAGATATTAATCTTTGTGAGGAGTTATTTATATATAACAAAGATAAAAATAGTATATATTTTGGCCTTGCAGTGGTTAAGGGCATTGGTATTGAAGTGGCAAAACAGATAGTAGTTGCAAGGAAGAGATGCAATTCATTTAAGAATATTTTCCATTTTGTAGAGCAGATGGAAAATGTAAGCAAGAAGACTTTGGAAAGTTTGATCCTGGTGGGGGCTTTTGATAAATTACATAGCAATAGGAAGCAGCTGCATAGCAGCATAGAGAAGCTCTTATCACATAGCCAGGTGCATAAAAGAGAGCGAGAAATGAGGCAAATGAGCCTATTACAGCCAGATTATTCAGAGGCATTGCAAAAGGTGGAGGAATTTCACTTCCTTGAAAAGATGGATAAAGAATTTGATTATTTAGGGCAATATCTATCTGCCCATCCGTTAGAATATTATGATGTTGAGCAATATTCCCATAGTAAATCTAATTATGAATATGGGAGGTCTACCGTTCGTATTGCAGGTATTTTAGTAAAAAAAGATTCTAGGATGTCTGAAAAGGGTGTATTCAGCCCTCTCATACTTTCAGATGCATATGGCTATACCCATGCAACAATATTTCAAGAGGAGGTATTACAACAATATTCAGAGCTTTTATATATAAAATCTCCTATTGTTATTTTATGTGAAGCAAAAAGGACAGAAGGAGGGGTGAGTTTTTCTGTGGTAGATGTAGAAAAACTGGAAGACAAGAAAAATATTGTTATTGAGGTTAAAAATATTTCTGAAATCGATGGTCTGCTTTGTAGAATTAAGCATCAGCAAGGGTATAACGTCTATATAAAAACTCCTATGAATAATGTTATGCAGGCTACTATCCACTTGCCTGATGCAAAAATTGATTGTTAAAAAATATATGTATTATTGTTATAATACGAATTATATATAATATATAGCATATAGTATATCCATCACTTCAAAATAAATAACAAATAAGTTACTCTTAATAGAGTTAATCTTTCTTTTATGCTATGTATTCAGCCGCTACAATAAAAACTTTAAAAGATATTTCTGCTCAATATCAAAAAACATTTGAATTTCTTTCTCAAAATACGTCTGATAAGTTTCTTATATCTCAGGTCAAGAAAATATCCCAGGAAATAGATAGTATAGCTACATTTTCTGGTAATGCTTTGATACAAGCGATAGGGAAGGATATTATGGCTAAAATGGGTGATGACCTTTCTTCTATATATGAAGGGGGAAAAGCAGATGGAGCTATTTCAAGTTTAATAGATGACAGAGAAAAGCACAGAGAACAATCTGTAAGTTTATATGCAAATTTTGTTTATGAATATATAAGTGATAAAGATATCAATTCTGAATCTATAGATAAATATACATATAGAATAAAGAAGGCTTTTGGTATAGGTAAGAATAATAAACAATATGACAGTAGCATAAGGAATTTAGTGCGCAAATCTGCAAAAAGTAAAGGAAATTTATCCCAATTGGAGAAAATAAAATATCTTTGTTCAAAATTGGTTAGCTTAATTGTAAAAAAGAAACCAGCTATTACAGAGTATCTTGTGCCTAAAAATTATGATTCATTTGCTAAATTAGGGAGTGTGCGTATATCTAACGAAGTTACTTTTTCTTATGGAAAGTCTCCACCCGAGAAAAAAGAGGTAGAGCATCCAATTAGAAATCAGTCAAAGAATGAGCGTAAATATGGGAAACATGGGAGACCTAACAAGAGGATTATATCACATGCAGCTAGGATATTAAAGGGCAGAGGTGGTTCTCATTCTATTTAGATATATCTCGATCAAGTGATTTTTTTCTATATAGGGTCCATTACTGAAGCAGCACAAGGGGAAACCTATCATGATGGTTATAACCCTAGAAGCAATAAACATAGTATAAAGGTGCCCATTACATAGCATGCTAATACCTATGTATTATGAATATCTTACTCTGTTTGGTTATTAGTCCAAGCTAGCTAAAGTTATAGCTAGCTTTGCTAGAACAGGAGAGAATTTGATTGGGTTGAATACTAGCATGAAAATATATTCGCGAAGTTATTATAGTTTTTAGAGATTATTATATAGTAGGGTCAATATAAAATATCAGGTGCTAGATGTTGATTGAAAAAGGTGTATTCAAGTATATAGTGATTTTTTATAGATTTGGATATATAGATGTATTAACACAACAATCAAAAAAAATAAATATATTAACATATTTGTTTGTATCTATTTTAATATGTAAAGATGTATAATACTACTATATTAACTTTTAATTTAAACATATGAAAAATTTCCTTTATAGCTTATTTACTTCAGCATTTTCTACCATAGTGCATGCAAGAGATTTAAACGATGACACTACTAACAACAACGATAACACTATTACAGATGATTATACTGATACTACTCTTGAGTCAATGATGGAGAAGGTATGTAGTAGCAATATAGACAATGACCAGGATATAATAGATAGGATGGTATCTTTTTCTGCTATCTTAGAAAATGGTCTTATATCAGAGGGTGTTAATATAAAATTTCAAAATAATACTGTCTCTGGATGTGATGTTAATAAGGTAGTTAATAAAAGCACAACTCTTAAAGCTTCTTATGCAATTCTTGAAGTGACTAACTCTGTTACGCAAGAGAAAACATATAAAGTTTCCATTAATGGAGATTTAGATGAGACTAATATAGAAGCTTCTTATAAGTATTTGGAAGAAATATATGATGATATCAAAAGCTATATAGAGGTAAATGATATTAAATCAGATGATGTGCAGATATATTCAACAGGTTTTGGATGTGCCGTAGCAGATGCTTTGCATAGTTCACATGATATTACAGCTTATGGTTATAATGGCCCTGGTGGTAAAGGCTTAACTGATAGAATAACTGGATTCAAAGCAGTAGATACAAGTTCTGATTTCACTATGTTCCAATTTATACCAAACCAAATAAATACAGCAAGTACTTTTGTATCAAAGCATGATATAAAAGTGCTTTCAGCAGATGTATCATGTACTGATTTAAAACAAAAAGACTTAAAAATAGAAGGAGTGGATGAAATAGAGGCTTCTGATACTAATGTTATTAGTACTCAAGGTGTGTTTAATTCAACACAATGTTTACAGTCACATAAGAACTATGATCTAGGAATGCAAATTAAGCCATTTTCAGGGAGTGAGAATACAGATACAATCCCTTCTGACTTTTGCCCTTACGGAGATGGAGAAGAATATTATGGTAAAAATGTTACCACTGTTTTAAAAGATAGTGACTCGAACTGTCTTGAGTTCCCTAGTGCTACATGGATGAAGATGGAAGGTAACAATAATGGAGGTAGATGTTTTGGATATACACCACGACATGATACTCCATCTTTAGATGGTAGTTCTATGTTGCCTATATTAGGATATTCTTTAGGTGGTACTGCGCTATTCTTTGGCGGTTTATATTGTGCTTATAAATATTGTAATAGTGGAACACGCTTAGCTGGTAATACAAATACTCATCAAGGTGATAATGATATTGAATATCATTTAGATACTCTATAATATCCTAAATATATTTGAATAATTTGATTATTATTCAGTGATGCGTCAATGCAGCCATTTATAAAGGGCTGCATTGCCTTTTTTATCTTCATAGTTAATACATTTGATGGCTTAGCCATAAGGCTTCAATTTTCTCTTTTCTTTTTTAAGGTATTGTTAGAGTTTGACGCTATATATCAGTTCTTAAATATGATTTTTTGCTACACGGTTTTATATTCAGTACTATAGGAGATTTATTATTTTATAGGATATGTTGTTTTATGGGATAGATTATGTAACCGGAGGCATGTTATAGTTTTGCATCATCACTTATAACTAAATACTTACCTTTTATCTATAGATGCGATAGAATCGTTTTGCTTATGCTCACCGCTCAATAACTCCTTACAAATATTCAAAAAAACAAATATATATATGGGCTTAAATATGAAGTAAGCTATTAAACGGCAAAAATTAATAGTTAAATACCCTAGAGATATATAGAATATTGTAGATAAAATACCCACTACAGCTAAATTGAGCAATTTCTGATTATTTTTTAAGTACCCTAACAAAATACCCAGCATATATACATATACAATATATTGGGTAATTATCATACTTGAAGACATACCACCTAAACCCTGAGTGTAATAAGGAATTATGTTACTACTAAAGCACCAAATAGTCCCTGATAACACTATAGAGCTCCAATTATATTTTGTATCAAAAAATTTATTTAAATATTTAATTAAATTCATCATTATTTATTTTTTTGTTAAATTTATCTAAAAATTATATAAAGTCATGCTGGAACTGTCAAGTTATTAACTTTAGTAGAAGTTTGCCCTCATAAATAGTTTTACGCTAGGCTTCATAGGTCATAGAGATATTTTATCCCAACATACCTGGTCACTGCTTTTGATTTTAATTAGATATTCATATTATAAATCTCTTCAAATGATTTTACTAATTTATTTTTTATCTCTACCATTTTGGATACAGCAAGCTTAGCTTGGTTAGCAGATGTAACAAGTTCTATATCATCCCCTCCGTTGTCTGATGCTACCTTAGTAGCTTCTGCTTCATATTTTTTGATTTTATCTCTCTCTTGCATTACTTGCTTTACTAAAGCGCTCATATTACTTGAGTTGGCGCTATGGACCTTAGTGCTATCAGAGGCGCTATTTGCTCCTGTAATTAATGCTTTAAAATCTGTTTGAACTTTATTTTGCTCTTTTACTTGCTGTTTATAGTTGTCTTTTATCTGATTATAAGCTTGTATAGCTGAATTGGCGATTACGTTATTTGACATGGTTTATATTGTTATTTATTTTAATAGGTCCAAAGTTTGCCTCTGTAGCCCTTTTGTTAACTCTATTACAGATAGATTAGCTTCATAGCTTTTGGAGGCTTCTTTTGCATCTGCAAACTCAATTTCTTTTTCTACATTAGGGAAAAGGACATATCCATCTTTGTTAGCAGCAGGGTGATATGGGGAGTAAACTTGTTTATATGGAGTCTTTCTATTTTGAGTTACTTTCAATATTTTGACTAGATGTGTTTTTGCATGTGGGTCATAAGCATTTTTCACAAAAACTACTTTTCTTGTATATGGAATACCTCCTGGTGTATTAGATGTAGAATCTTGGTTGGCAATATTTTCAGTAGAAACCTTTATCCTTTCTGACTGGGCTTTAAGGCCAGATACTGCTATATTGATGGTGTTTTTTAGGTTATCTGCATATGCAGCTACTATAGGTGATATAAATGCAAATATAGCTATAATTTTTAGGTATTGTATCATTGAGAAGAAATAGAGGTTTTTAAAATATCTATACATCCTTTATATGTTTGTAATGCAGTCTCATAATTTTTAGAA
>JAUIKA010000096.1 GCA_030430995.1 Alphaproteobacteria bacterium | reverse complement strand
ATTATTGTTGTTATGTAAAGAATCAATTTGCTGCTTTTATCCAAGCCATATGTTTCAACCTTAGTAGAACTGTTGCTATTAGATAGAGTTTTATGGAGTTCAAAGAATTTTTATGATTGCCAAAATCAAACAATATCAATATTTATAATATCTTTGCCAATTTAAATTACTCTGCTATTCTCATTATAAAAATTTTATGGTTTTTAACCTGCAAAACATCTTTTTCAAGACTACCAGAAGCAACATAACACGGATCTGTCGCATCTATATTGCATATTAAATCATTCATCTTCTTATTAATATTTGTAAAGCCTATTTTTATATGTTATTCCAAATACTGTATAAGGTACAATCACATTAAGCTGTATTAAGGAGCTGTGTGAAATAATAGTAACAATTAATCAAAACTAGTTATGCCAGAGGAAAAAACCTTAGTGCAATGGTTAGAGCAGGGCGATACGTTTTATGATCAAAATAACTCAAGTGAAGCACTAGAGTGCTATGAAAAGGCTGTAGAGCTAGATCCTGATTGTTATAATGCATATATGGGCAAATCAAGAGCCCTCAGGGATATCAGCAGCAATAAAGAAGCTTCTGCCCTTGCTAAAGGCTGTGATATACTAAGAAAGGATATATCTGTTGCATATACAATAATAGACGCCCGTGCCCTAAGCTGTATGGGCAACCATGAAGATGCAATAAAAGGTTATGACAAAGCTCTGGAGCTAGATTTTAATAATATTGCTGCCATGAAAGGCAAAATCATTATTCTCCACTGTATTGGCCTCTATGCTAAACCTTCTAGCTGTTTTGACAAAGCCAATGCTACCTCCAGAAAGGAGGTCTTTGATTTACATAAGAAAACAGTAGAAATAGCAACAGCAATGCCACAGAGTGTAATGAAATCATATGACGAAGTTCTGTAGCCAGATCATAAAGATGTTGATGCCAATAGCGGCAAAGCCAGTGATGTCAACGTTATGGGGCGCTGTGAAGATACAATGTCTAGCATGTTAGATTAATATTTCCCTATACAGTGATTAAAGATTTAAATATTTTAAAGTTACTAGAGTTACTTTGAGGTTTTGGTATCTGATTTTTTTCAACGCTCCCTATTTAGACTCTTATGTTTATTTGTAGTTGGGGTTAAAGTAGCTCTTTAAACTTGGCTATATTTTTCTTCCGTATCTTTTTACTTCCCACTCTAATATAATGCCAAATTTTTTATATACACTCTCTATAGCTTTCTCTCCAAGTGTTTCTAAATCAGTAGCTGTAGCATTATTATAATTAATCAAAAAATTGCAATGTAGTGGGGAGAATCTTGCACCCCCTATTGCTATCCTGTCCATGCCAGAATTTTTTATCAGCTCCCATGCTTTATGCCCATTAGGGTTTTTAAAGCAGCTTCCAGCTGTCTTTTCTGTATATGGCTGTGTTTTCTCCCTCTTTTCTTTTATTTCTTTTAGTTTGTTTGTGCTAAGATTTATATTATTGATGTTAAAATTAGCGGCTATTACTATATCACTATCAGCTAAATTAGCGCTTCTATATGTAAATTTTATATCCTTCTTATAGATTCTTTTTAAAATACCATTTTTATTTAAGATATCAAAAGAACTAATAATATCTTTTATTTCACTGCCATAACATCCTGCATTCATAGCTACAGCGCCACCAATATTGCCTGGGATGCCAGATAGAAATTCAAAGCCACCTACGGAATTTGCTATGGAGTATTGCGTGATGAAGCTATTGAGCGTTGCAGCTCCTATAGATAAGGTGCCATCTTCTTTTTTTATATATGAAAATTCTTTCCCTAGCTTTATAACTAAGCCATCAATTCCACCATCTCTGATAAGGATATTAGATCCGTTACCTATAACTAAGTATTTTCCATAGAATTGCTTTATATATTTTTGTATTTCCTCTAAGTTTTTAGGGCGCAAGAAATACTCAGCTTTACCGCCAACATTAAACCTACTAAGGGATGATAATGGATGCTGTGGTACAAACATTATTTTTGTAATTTATCTGAAAAGTCATGGGCCATGTTAGAAATGCTACCGGCCCCCATAAATATAATTATTCCTTCAGCTGTTTTCATTTCATTTATAATCGAATTAGCAGAATCTATTTTTTTAGCATTAATATTGCGCTCATTTAGCGCAGATGCTAGTTTTTTTGAGTCCACTCCATTATTTTTTTCTCCTGCTGAATATACATCCAAGATATAAACCATATCTACATTGATAAAGGAATTGAGAAAATCTTCAAATAAAGCTTCTAATCTAGAGTATTTATGTGGTTGAAAAACTATATATAATTTCTCTGTTTTTTCTAGTATATTTCTTGCTGTATCAATTGTTACTTTAATTTCAGAAGGGTGGTGGGCATAGTCATCTATTATAGTTAGCTTGTTATATACAGATAGTTTAGAGAATCTTCTTTTTACTCCCGTAAAATTTTTAAATCCTGAATAGATATTACCTATACCTATATTCAATTCAGCAGCTATTGCTATTGCTGCTAATGAGTTCAGAACATTATGTTTGCCGGCTATTGGCAAGTGAATATCTCTTATAGTTACATTGCCAACAGACCTTGTATTAATATGTACATCATAAATAGATGAGAACTTATTTTGCCTAATATTAAAGCCATATATATTAGCATTCGGATTTTCTATACTATAAGAGATAATACGTTGCCTTGTTATTTCATTTATTAGCTCCCTTACATTGAGGTTATCTATGCATACAACGGCAAATCCATAAAAAGGCAGGTTGGAGATAAAGTCTTTGAATGCGGATTTTATATTATCAAAATTTTTATAGAAATCTAGATGTTCAGCATCTATATTGGTTATAACACCTATTGTGGCTGGTATTTTAATGAAAGTAGCGTCAGATTCATCTGCTTCTACTACCATATATTTACTTTTCCCTAGGTAAGCATTGGTTATTTTATTATTTATAATGCCCCCATTAATTACGGTGGGGCTCATTCCTGAAGCAGTTAGAATTTCTGCGACTAAAGATGTAGTTGTGGTTTTACCATGTGCGCCGGAGATAGCAATAGCTTTTTTTAGGCGCATTATTTCAGAGAGCATTTCAGATCTGGATATCACAGGAATACCAAGCTTTTTTGCCTGCTGGATTTCAGGGTTGCTTTGATTTATGGCGGAAGAAAAAACAACACATGCTACATTGGCTACATTATGTGCTTCATGGGAATGGAAGATTCTTACTCCATTTTTTTCTAGATTTTGTGTTATAAAGTTATTTGTAATGTCAGAGCCTTGTATGCA
>JAUIKA010000095.1 GCA_030430995.1 Alphaproteobacteria bacterium | reverse complement strand
TATGCAAGTTGCCATAAAAAAAAGTTACTTATTCGCTTATCTCCACCTGTTCTGATCAGAAGGTCTACATCTGGCATATCTGGCATATCTAGATTTTGTTTAAATGTTTCTATATTAATCTTTTCTTTATTGCCAGATTCTAATATCTTATTTGTAGCGTTGATAATCTCCTGTCTGCCCCCATAGCTTAAAGCTATAATAACATGTATTTTCTTATTATTTTTTGTAAGAGATACTGCATCATTTATTAAATTTACAATATCTGCTTTGAACCCTGATAAGTCACCTATTATACTAATTTTAACATCTTTATCATGTAAGCTTTGTATTCTACTTTTAAGTGCATATTTAAGTATAGAAAATATTACTGCTATTTCTTTTGTTGACCTTTGCCAATTTTCTGCTGAAAATGCAAAAAAGCTTGCAGTAGGAATGTTATGGCTTATTAAATGGTCTATTATAAATTCAATATTTTCTGCCCCTTTAGAGTAGGATTTTCTAAGATCAAGGTTATTTTTTTTACCCCATCTACCATTTCCATCCATTATAAAGGATATATGTGATATATTATTCATGTTATACTTGGTATTTCTATTTTTACTAAAAGGCCACCTAATTTACTTTTATGAAGAGTTATCTCACCGAAATGATCTGTTATTATTTCTTTTGCTATAGCAAGCCCTAAACCAGAGCCTTCTGTCGTTTTATTTGCTCTATAAAATGGCTTAAAGATATTATCTATATATGTTTTACTTATTCCTGGCCCATCGTCTGCAAAATCAATAACGACCTCATCAGTATTTTTATATGTAGAGATACGCATCTTACTACCATATTTTAAACCATTCTCTATTATATTGGCAATAGCCCTTAAAAAAGCTATTTCTTTAACACTAATTTCTAATTTTTGTTTTGAATCTAAAGAAAAGAATATTTTTTCTTGCCATATATTTTTGGTTGAAATGGATTTTAATATCCATTTATTAACATCAATTTTAGTTTTTTTCTCTTTTGCAGAAGTTGAGGCATAAGTAAGATAATATCTTATCATTTGCTCCATTTCTTTAATGTCAGATAGCATTTCTTTATCTTTACCAGAAATTTCACAATATAGTTTTAGCCTTGTTAGCGGGGTTCTTAAATCATGCGAAATCATTGCTAACATCTTTTTGTTTTTGTTTTGATATTGATAGAATTTCTCTTGTATTTTTATAATACTCTTCCCAGCCGCTTTAATTTCTTTAGCGCCAGAGGGAATAAAATTATCCGGACGCTTTCCTTTATAAAAATTCTCTGCAGTTTTTGTAAGTTCTGTAATAGTTTTTATTTGGTTTTTGATAAAAACAATAGCAATTATAAGAAATATAGTAGTAATAGAAATTAGCCATAATAGATAAACATCAACGCTATAATGCACAAGAGGTTTTGCATGTAATGATATATATTTATATTTAAAACCAGGTATAGAGATATATATTCTTTTTTCTTTTGAAGAAAATAAAACTTCTAAAGTTTCTGATATAGCCCCTTGTAAAAGGGATTTAAAAATTTTTATTTCTTTCGGTAGTTTTTTTGAGCTCCTGCCATTACAAGAGTTATGCAAGCCTATATGCAATGATGATGCTTGATCTGGGTTCTCAGTTATATATTTTATTTCTTTAACCATTAGTTTGGAAATAGAGGAAGACATGTTATACCAATGCCTTTTATAAAATATATATACAATGCTGGATTGTGCTATAAGTATTGGTAATACTATTATTAAGATAAATCTTTTAAGCAGTGCTTTAGGAAAAAAGTCACGTAGACAAAACATATTTTCCTTTTCTCAGTTTTAAAATCTCCTTATCTTGATTTAGAACTTTAGCCAAAGCTTTAATTGCTATATCAGAAATTTCCTCATCATAATTACATGCTATGCCTAATTCTTTTAAAGAATATGGTTGTTTAGGGTTATTTATTAAATATTCTAACATATGCCTGGATTCCATCGTGAGAACTTGAAGATAGTAGTTATAAAATAATGCTCTGCTATTTGCATCATATAAAAAATTATCTATTTGGAATATTTTATGTGATGGCTTGTTTTTTGGAGCTAGGGTTTCTATTTGTGCTAATAAATCCTCAACTTCAAAAGGCTTAACTATATATGAAGATAAATTTCCTGCAGCAGATAAGGCTTTTTCTTTAGTTTCATTATCATCTAATGCGGTAAGGAATATTATAGGGGTATCTATAGATGCTTTCCTGACTTCATTGGTAAATTCAATACCTGTAATATTTGGCATCATGATGTCTGCTATTATGATATCAAAATCTAAAATTTTTATTAAGTCTAAAGCCTCAGATGAAGAGGTAGTATTCGTAATAAATATTCCTTTTTTAGTTAATATTTCAGACAGTAAATTTAATATTTTCTTGTCATCATCTATAATGAGAATATGTAGCATATTATATTTTTCCTGTACTTGTTCATATGCATATAATATTATCATAAAAAACTTAATTTATTATCAATGACAAAAAATTATTTTTGGCTCAATGGATACAATATATTAGAAAAGGAGGCTTTAGTACCTCTTGCAACACATAGTTTGCATTATGCTAGTTCTGTTTTTGAGGGGATAAGATGCTATAATGGAAAAATTTTTAAGCTAAAGGAACATATGAATAGGCTTTTTGTGTCTATGGATATTATGCATTTAAAAATAGAGATAAATTCAGAAGAGTTATATAAAGCTTGCTATAGCATAATTGAGGAGAATAAAATCAATAATGCGTATATTAGAGTTCTCGTTTATAGGGGGGCAGAGAATTTAAGGATAAAGCATTGCGATGCTATTGCTAATATAATGATATTGGTAGTAGAAAATAATACTGTAACATCTACAAAAGATTCATTAGAGCTCTCTGTGAGCGCTTGGAGAAAGGCTCCGCCTGAAAGCTTTCCTTATAAGGCAAAGACTTCTGGAGCGTATACAAATCTTATAATGAGCACATTAGAAGCAAGTAAAGAGGGCTATGATGATGCTATATTGTTAGATATGGATGGTTATATCTCAGAGATTAGTAATGCAAATATATTTTTTGTAACTAGTGAGGGAGGCTTGCACACACCTTATGCAAAGACATGTTTAGATGGAATTACAAGACAAACAATATTTGAAATAGCTAAAGAGAATAATATAGTTTGTATAGAAAAAGATATAGCCCTTGATGATCTATGCCAATATAAAGAAGCATTTGTAACAGGAACGGCAATGGAGGTAAAAGCTGTTTCTTATATAGATCACAGCGGGAGAAGGTATAATTTTGATA
>JAUIKA010000094.1 GCA_030430995.1 Alphaproteobacteria bacterium | reverse complement strand
TCAGTGGGTGAAATAGGTTTTCCTAGAGCACCAGGGAGAAGAGAGATAGGGCATGGTGAGTTATGCAATAAAGCAATAAGAGCTATTCTACCAGAAGCATCAGAATTCCCATATGTAGTGAGAATAGTTTCAGAAGTAGTCTCATGTAATGGATCTTCTTCACAAGCAAGTATTTGTGCATCTTGCCTTGCTTTAATGGATGCAGGAGTTCCTATAAAGGATATGGTAGCTGGGGTTGCTATGGGGCTTATAAAAGAAGGTAATGAGCATTCTGTTATGTCAGATATATCTGGCGAAGAAGATGCATTAGGGGATATGGATTTAAAAGTAGCAGGTACTAAAACAGGTATAACTGCTCTGCAAATGGATATTAAAATCTCTGGTATATCTATTGATTTATTAAAAGAATCTCTAGAGAAAGCAAAGCAGGGTAGGATGCATATATTAGATAAAATGTCTGAAACAATTTCAGAGCCAAATAAGAGCTTAAAAGATAATGCACCAGCTACATGTAACTTTATAATTGCTCAGTCTAAAATAAGAGATGTAATAGGGCCAGGTGGAAAAAATATAAAAGAAATAATAGAAAAATACTCAGCAAAAATTGATATAGAAGATTCAGGGAAAGTTTCTATTTTCGCAAATAGCAATACATCACTATTAAAGGCAAGAAAACATATAGAATCACTGTCTTTAGCAATGGGTAGCAATATAGATGCTGTTATATCTAAGGTTACAGAGAAGGGGCTCGAAATAAAATATTTAGATAGTTTTGATGGTTATATCAGTAAATATGAGATAAATGAGCAAAATCTTGAAGCAAGTTATTCTGTAGATCAAAAAATTTCTGTAAGGGTTGCAGGTTTTGACAATAAAGGAAGGCCTAAGTTTTCTCTAAAAGAATATTCCCCTGAAAGAAGCTCTAGGCATCACTCTGACAGAGGTGATAGAAGGCATCACAATAATTCTGATAGGGATAATAAAAACCATAATCATAACTCTGGTAAAGAAGAAAAAAAGGAAAAATTTATAGTGCAGAGAAAGCATTTTAGTTAATAAGGTATTTATTTATAGATAAATCTTGAGGAGCATGGTAGGATTTATAGAAAATACGAATATAATTTATGAAGAAATATAGCAGACTGTTATTAACATCATTTATTGCAATCTATAGTAATTGCTTTGCAAGTTCTGATATTACATTTAGGGTAATGCCTAGTTATAATATAATTAGTGGCAAAATAAGTGGTTTACCTAAAGATGATAAGGTAGAGCAGAAGGATAATAAATCTATAGAGATTAAAAATTTTGCTAGCAATGGTATGGGAATTAACGGTTATGTTTCTGTGTTTTTAGGAGAATATATAGCAGCAGAATTGGGAACAGGAGTTACAGCTTTTAGATTAAACAAGGATAGTTTAATGGGTGTTTCCAAAAGTTATTCAAATTTTCCTGCAGAAACTGTAAAGAACCATAAAAGGACTGTTGTTTCAGTGCCTATATCTGCTATGTTCCAGATATACACACCTTCTTTACTTACAGGCTTCCGTGGATATGGTGGTGCTGGATATGGTGTTGCATTATTGTACCCTCCGAAATACATAAAAATGCGCCCTATACATGGCCCTATAATAGAGCTAGGAGCTGATTATACAACAACATTTGGGCTTTCATATCATGTCAAGATTAGAAAACAATGGACTACATCTAAGGTAACTTATTTAGCAGGTCAAGGTAGTGATTATCTTAATTTACCAAAAGATATAGTAGCAAAAGTGAAATTGGATAGTTTAAGTTTTTCTGCTGGCATAGGATATGACTTCTAATTGATAAGCTTTTAAATAAAAATGGCTAATTGGGTCTTCCAGATTATTATTTTAATGACTCGTTCCTTAGCTTGTTTTGCAGTGATGCCTGCTATTTCTGGTAAGTTTTTTCCGCAGCGAGCTAAGGTTATACTAGCTTTTTTTATAGCATTAATACTACAAAAATCTGTCACTCTCCCTGAGTATTATGAAAATATATGGATGATATTTGGGTATATAGCAACAGAGGTACTAATAGGGTTAGTGATAGGGCTTTCTGCTAAAATATATTACGAAGCGTTAAGTGTAGTAGGTACTATAGTTTCCATGCAAGCAGGGCTCAGTATGGCAAATTTCTTCTCAGTAGAGAAAGTACAGGAATCTGCATTTTCTAATATTTTATTTATAAATGCTATAGCAATGATATTTCTTACAGATACGCATCATATATTTTTATATGGAGTGGTGAGTAGCTACCAAAAATTTCCTATATCTATGACGGTGGAAATCTCAGAATTCAGTAGTTTTATTACAACTATTGTATCAGAAAGTTTTATTTTTGCTTTCCAGATAGCTGCACCATTTTTAGTTGTAGGCACTGCTCTTATGGTAGGGGCAGGGTTTTTATCTAGGCTGCTCCCAACCCTTCAAGTATTTTTTGTTATCACACCTGTGCAGATTTTTGTAATGATGACGATATTATTATTAGTATTTGATGGAATAATGATAAAATTAATTGCAATGCTAGAAAAAGCGGCAAATATAATTTTTTGGTAATAAATTTTATTTTAAGAATTGTTACTCAGATATATAAAGCTAATTGGAGATAAAAGATATATTTCGCAGTTTTTGTTCAGGAAACAACCTTAATAACAAAAATAAAGAGCAATATAAAAAAGCCTTGCATAGATCACTATATTCTCTTCTATAAAATACCTGAAAGCTCTTAGTAGATTGATAAGCATCACAACTGCTCTATAAATGCTTTCATTGAAATGGACTTTGTATGTATAAGAATAGGAGACCGATCATGTGACCTTGTAATTACATTGACTCTACTCAAAAATAAACCCCGTAAGATTTTTAAAAAATCTATAGGACTAGATTCTAATACATGGCTAAGAGCTAGAGCTTGGTCTATATGGAAAGCAATATTTAAATTATGCAAAATAGATAATAAAATAATTATGTAGCATATGAGCAAAAAAAATGTGGTAGAAGAAGTATTAAATGGCAGATAAAAAAATATGGTAAGCTATTTTGGCTTGATGAGAATGTATATAATGATAGTTATCAGTACTAAGTAACCCCGACTGCGCTTAAGGGGTGATTTTTATAATACTCTCTAATGTAGGTTTGTCATCTCTGATTTGGTAGGCAATCAACCACACAGATAAGTGAGCAAAAACATTTATTATGCTTTTATGTATACTGTATCCATAAAAGTATTCTTCATATTTTCTCTATTTTTGTTATTAACGTCAGTTTTGGATAATAATCTTTGCTGAACTGCGTTTGGAGTATATAAGTTCTCATCTTATAAGCAACAAAAGCAGTGATAATATATTTTTGAAGACTAGTAATTTATGTTACTATAGTAAA
>JAUIKA010000093.1 GCA_030430995.1 Alphaproteobacteria bacterium | reverse complement strand
ATACAGGGACCACTACGACTCCTCCTACAATGCCACCTTTAACAGCCCCCACAACGCCAGAGCCCATTGCGGATATAGCTGCCAGTCCATATTCAGCTACCAGTGGGTTGCTCTCTGCGAATTGTGAATATTCATAAGACAGGCCAAGCAGAACATCTGCATTATGCCATGTAGATGGTCATGTTGCTTGGTATATAGTATTATTCAATATCTTCAGGTTCTTTAAGCATAGAGATAAATTCTTCAAAATCTTTTGCTATAAATGAAATATCTGTTTCTATATCTGCACCATGATCCCAAAATACAATAGGAGGATTATCTGAATTAGGAGCTTTTCTATAGTCAAAACATATTCTATCCCCTCCTCCATTTATAGCAAATGCGACTATATTTTTAGGAAAACATTCAGGAGGGTTATGATAATTATCTATTATATTTTCATATATTATATGATGCTCCTCTTGGCACCATGGTTCATTTGAAAATGGATCATAATTTTCATTTACATATTTTTTATGATTTTGATTTATGCCATATATGTAGGATATTACGGTATAATCTATAAACTCCATATCAATATTGTAATATTCAAAATGGTGGTTTACTGTACCACCATTACTTATCTTTAATAGCTCTATAAATTTCTCTGGCAATTTAAAGGGCAATCTATTCAATAATCTGAGATCCTGCGCTTCTAATGCTTTGTTTTTTTCGCTCCATTTTAGATCTTCTATTTTTTGTACCATAATTTCATACCTCCTATATGCTTTGTTTTATTATGTAGCTCTTCGCTGATTAATTGCATTCTACCAAAATCTTGATGATGATGCCATGTATAACCTGGAATTTTATCTTCTCCTTTTTTTATAGCATTGAGTTGACTTTCATTAAATAGTTTTTTATCTATAGCCCCTGAATTTATTTTTTCTCTTAATTCTCTGGTACAGGCACGCATATGATATTTAGGGTCTTTAATAGTATATATTGTTTTAGATAACCTAGTATCATAAATAGCTTTATCATCAAATATAGGGAATCCTCTTTTGTCAAATACAACATTAGTAACAGGATGCTTCTTCCCTGCAAGCTTAATATTTGGTTTATTCCTATTAGGCAATGTGCTTGATTTCACTTTGTTAGGATATTTTCCTTCTAAATGAAGCTCTATATCCCTAGGGTTATAAAATCCTTTTGAGTGATTGTGTATACCAACACCACCCTTTCCGCTATTCAACAATGTAGTCTGCTTATTAGCATTCTCAACAGCTTTTATTGCATAGCTCTTAGCATTGGCTGGGCTCATCGCGAATTTCCTTACCAGGTCAGATTTAGCCTTTCCGGTGAGGCTCATGCTGCCAAGCACCACTGCTGCAGCGAGGATGTTCCTTTGTTGGTCGCTCAAAGATGTGTCTATCTCCCCTATAACAGGTGCAATCTTATGCTGTGCATATGCTACTGCCTCGTCTATATGCAGAGCCTTTGACATAATATGAGCCTTAACTTGAGAGAAAATCGAGCTTCCAATGCCTTTTGCACCACCTAAAATAGCTCCATAATATACTCCTTGCAGCCCACCTATGGGGCCCCCTACAGTAGCCCCTAGCGTTCCTCCTTTTATGCCACCCTTAACAGCTCCTGCAACGCCACCACTTATTGCGGATATAGCTGCCAGTCCATATTCAGCTGCCAGTGGGTTGCTTTCTGCGAATTGTGAATATTCATAAGACAAGCCAAGAAGAACATCTGCTGTATGCGCTAAGCTGGTTTGTGAATGCCACTTGCTATATAAACTATCAAAGCTTTGCTTCAATATGTCTACATCCTCCCTAGTGAAGGCCATATCATCCATATTGCCCATATGGGTATAAAAACTAGAAGAGGTATCTGAATATAACTTATCTCTTGAGCTGACATAATCATCCATAGCTATCTGTTGCATATAGATGTGCTGATTATTCTGCATTATGCCATGTAGATTCTCATGCTGCGGCTTGGAAACTGGGTTGCCAAACTCATCCCAAAGATAGGGTGATAGGGACTCAATAGAAAGGCCCAACTTACTCTTTACCTCATCTTTGCTCAGCTGTGGACTCTCGCTTTCAGGCTTCTTCTCCTGCATAAAATGCTCAGCTGAGAGCCTAGGGATGCTAGGGCCATGGCTCAAAACAGAGTCAGCGCCCTATTAATTTATTATGCTTTAGCAGCATAAATTCTAGTATATCTAACTTCTACTAATAGCTCTAACAGGGTCGCAAAAAATATACCTCAACCAATCACAGAGCTCGTTATATTCTTCTATTTTTATTTTAAATTGCTTAGCATTATCTCGTTTTTCTACTTCATGGAATTCAAAGGGATTAACTTTATCTTTCATGCTGATTATTTGATTTTCTCTATAAGAATGTACATTCCATTTATCACTTTCTACAGAAATGTTATATATATTACATTGATTTTCTTTATCATATTCTCTAAAATACACGACGCCTTTACTACCCTCAAACTCTGCCCCATTTTGAATTCTTACAATTTCATATTCATGATATAAAAAATTTTCTTTATTTGTTATACAAATCTCTTGTATTATATCTTGTGAAAGTAGAACACCACTGGAAAACATAAGATGCTCATAATCTGACCATCCACATTCTTCTTTGTCATAAATTACAGTATATTTATACCCTATATTCTCCTGATGCTTAAAAAAATGAGAGTCATATCTTAGTTCACCAGGAGAAATAATTACCCCAAGTCTATTTTCTATATGTGATCTAATATACCCTTTAGGAGTAATATGTTTCACTATTTCATATTTTAAAAATTTTGGTTTCATATAATCTATTTATGAGTTATTTTACCATCTAAAGAAATATTAACATGTTTTCCATCTCTGCTTGCCCAACCTAATTTCTTTTTTCCTGTATTGGATAATTGTACATCCCATTCAAAGTTCTGTCCATGTGTTCTAGATGCTCCTGGTTTCCAGGCATTGTCAAATTTATCTATATATCCTTTTTTTTCTTTATTCCAATGAAGAGGATTAGAAGGATGGTATTTATCTTTAGGCACAAATCTAATTTTTCCTTTAGTTGGAAGTTGCGCTGTTTTTATGCGTCCTTTTACTGTCCAGGGTTTACCCCCTCCACCAACACCACCCTTTCCTCTATTTAGCAGAACATTCTGCTGCACATTATGCGGCATTTTACCAGGCCCAGCTTTAAGCCTCGCGATGTAGGACACAAGCGGTTTAACCTTCTTATCATCCACCATACCGGTGACATTTCCAGCTATGATAACAGTAGCAGCTGCTAATGCTCTTGCTTGGTCATCACTAAGGGTGAGGTCTATTTGCTTAATTTTGCTGGATACAAATTCAATAACCCTCTCATGCGTGTCTCCTTTTTCTATATTGGAGTCTAGCATCATTGTCTTCATCTGATTTTTGAAATCATCAGACATCATTGTTTTAAAGCCATATTTGACTACATGCCTAGCGATAAGAGCTATCTTAACACCACCTATAACTGTGTTAGTCTGCTCTGGGTACTCTCTATCAGCATTT
>JAUIKA010000092.1 GCA_030430995.1 Alphaproteobacteria bacterium | reverse complement strand
TCACTCCTTTTAAATCTTCCATCATCTGGTATTCACTGGTTGCGCCCAAGGCAAGACTAGATATAACCTGGGTTTCCCCTCTTGTAAATACAGCTGAGCCATGTGCTTCTGGTAAAATCTTCACTTCTGAATATATATTCCTGATTTCATCACATGGCCTTGAATCCAACCTTTTATTCTTTGATATTATATTTTTTCTTGTTAAGTTATAACGCAGTTGCTCCAATGCAGATTCAGCCTCTGCCTCCTCTTCCGGGTAAGAGAGAAGAACCTCATTTTTAAGCATCTGCCAAGCTTCCTTTCTTTCAAGCTTACTATTCTTATATAAAGCAAGCTCTGTTTTTTCAGAATATTCCTGCTCTATTTTTGATATTAAATGATTCTCTTTTACTGTTATTTCTTCTTCTTTTTTACCTACTTCTGAGGCCAGCTCTTCAATCATATTTGATATAGGTAATATTTCCTTATGTGCTTTTTCTAACATTTCTATAGCTAAATCTTCAGACAGGTTATCCGTAGCAGCCTCTACCATTACTAAGCTATCTTTATTCGCAGATACAATAATATCAGTAGGAAGATCCTCTATATTAAATACTATTTTTTCTTTTGTATATCCTGCCTTAATTGCACCTACAGGGTTATGTACAGATGCACCAGAAATAGCCAAACTACTTGATGCTGCTATAATAGATAATATATCTATAGGAGATGATTTTTCATAAGACATAACAGTTACCATCACTTGTATTTCCTTTGTCCATCCCTTTTTGAACATTGGCCTTAAAGATCTGTCTATCACCCGTGAAGTAAGAACCTCTGTCTCCGTCATTTTCCCTTCCCTTTTTACAAAACCTCCATGTATTCTACCTGCTGCTGTAAAAAGCTCTTTATAATGTACTGAAAGTGGTAAAAAGTCTAAATCAGCATCTTGCTTGCTATATACAGTTGTTGCTAAAATTTTTGTATTACCATATGTAAGCATTACCGCTCCATCCGCTTGTGACGCAAATTTCCCTGTTTGTAATTCTAACTTGTTACCATGCCACTGAATTGTTTTTTCTATAATTTTCATATCTTGTATTTATGTTTCTTTAAAAATAATATTTGCTCTATGTTATATTAATTGCTTGCAAAAGTATACAGCTATATTTATCAGCAAGTATCATTTAGTTATTTCTAATATATATCCCTCTGGTTTTATAGGGTATATTTTATATTTTATATTTGCGACATATTTTAGTTCTTCTTTTAAATTTTTTCCTTTAAGTAACAATATTTTTTCTTTGTAAAATATATTACTGCATAAAGAAATAAGTGTTGCAGTTTCTCTGAATGCTCTAGCTGTAATGATGTCTGCTGTAATATTTTTTATATCCTCTACTCTTTCATTAATAGCAATAGTATTGGAGAGTTTCAATTTAGAAATTACATATAATAAGAAAATATATTTTTTATGGCAAGACTCTATAAGAGTTACTTTTTTTGCCCCCATTATAGCCAATATTATTCCAGGCATGCCATTTCCAGAGCCTATATCTACTATAGTTTTTTTATCTATATTGGTTATATATTCTGCCAATATAAGGCTATTATTCACATGCCTATTTCTAATATTTCCAACATCTCTTATTAGATTGATTTTTTTATTCCACTGAATCAATATTGATATATATTGACCAATCATCATGTTTAAAATATTCGGATGTTTCACGTGGAACATTTTTTTATAATTAATATTATTGCTACAATAGCTGCTGGCGTAATAGAGGGAATTTTCTTCAATTGTTTAATAGTAGAAGGGTTATATTTTGCAATAAGATGTTTAGTTTCATTAGATATATTGGATAGAGCATTAAAATCAAAATCTTTAGGAATCACTATTCCATCCTCATTTTTATAAGCATATATATCTTGTTTCAATCTTTTTTCATAAGAGGAGTATTTTGCTTCCACCTTCAGTAATTCTAAAATATCATCATCTATTTTTTGCACTTCAGGGAAATTACTTTTTATCTCATATTCTTGTCCTAATAAATAATAAGCGCTGCGAGTTTTTCCATCTTGACTAAGGTTATACCCCATAGATTTTAATTGAGATGAAGAGAATTCTATATTTTGTAGCAACTCTTTTGCTTTTATATATGCATTATATTTGCTGTAAAAAACATCTTTTCTTTCCTTAAGCACAACCCCTATATCTATTCCCATTTGAGTAAGTCTAAAATCTGCATTATCAGGGCGCAGTAATATCCGGAATTCAGACCTAGATGTAAACATACGGTAAGGCTCTATAACTCCTTGCGTTGTTAGGTCATCAATCATCAGACCTATATAACTATTTGTTCTATCTAAGGTAAAAACATCTCTACCTAATGCATTTAAAGAAGCATTTATACCAGCTATTAACCCCTGCCCTGCAGCTTCTTCATAACCAGTGGTGCCATTAATTTGCCCCGCTAGATAGAGCCCCTTAACCTTCTTAAGTTCTAAAGTAAGCTTCAGCTCTTGCGGATTTATAAAGTCATATTCTATAACATAACCCGGCTGCACCATTTTTACCTCTTCTAGCCCCTTCATAGTTCTTAACATTTCCTGCTGAACATCTTCAGGCAAAGAATTTGATATGCCATTAGGGTAAACTAAGTCATTATCTAAGCTCTCTGGCTCCAGAAACACTTGATGTTTTTCCTTCTCAGCAAATCTTCTTAATTTATCTTCTATAGAAGGGCAATATCTTGGCCCTAATGTATTAATATCTCCTTTTCCTACCGCGGAAAGATGCCAATTATCCCGCACTAATTTATGAGTTCTATCATTGGTATAAGAAATATAACATGGAATTTGTGGCAATGTGATTTCTTTAGTTAAATATGAAAATGGAACCAAAACATCTGATGGCATTTGCTTCTCCAGCATATCATAATTTATTGTAGATGCATCAAGCCTTGGCGGGGTCCCTGTTTTGAGCCTATTCATTTCCAGGCCTATTTTTTTCAGAGTCTTAGAAAGTTTGTAGCTACCTTTCTCACCCATTCTCCCAGCAGGGAAAGATTTATCCGCTATTTTAATTAGCCCTCCTAAAAATGTCCCTGTAGTAAGGATAATATTATTAGAATTGATTACTTCTGAATTATCTAAAATTACTCCTGAAACCCTCCCATTATCTATTATGATATCTTCCACATATGCATATTTAAATGTTATATTAGGGTAATTTAATATCTCTTCTTGCATAGCACGTTTATATAGCCCGCGGTCTATTTGGCTACGCAAACCCCAAACAGCTTGCCCTTTCTTTTTATTTAATATACTGTAATGTATCCCCGCTTTGTCAGAAACCCTGGCCATTATGCCATCTAATGCATCTATTTCCCTTACTATAGTGCCTTTCCCTATTCCGCCCATAGCTGGGTTGCATGACATCTCCCCTAAATTGTCCTTGCTAGGAGTGATGAGTAAAACTTCCACCCCCATCCTTGCAGCTGCGGCAGCGGCTTCACATCCTGCATGCCCCCCACCTATTACTATAATATCTACCATATATCAGATTGTTTCACGTGAAACACAGATCGTATCATATTCATC
>JAUIKA010000091.1 GCA_030430995.1 Alphaproteobacteria bacterium | reverse complement strand
TCGATCGATACCATGTCAACAATCGTTATGCCGGAAGTAGCTGAATTCATCTCGCCGATCATTTATTCTTTGCCGATCCAGCTTTTGGCTTATCATACAGCTGTGTTTATGGGTACGGATGTTGATCAGCCGCGCAATTTGGCAAAATCAGTTACCGTTGAATAAGTAAAAACACGGTAATTTTGCCCAAAAAATATTCAAAGCTTGATGGCTAACAAAAAATAGCCATCATTTTCTCTTTTTACCGCTTTTCCATTAATATATAATATACCTGAAATAAGCTGAACAGAGTCACCAGGAAGGCCTATAACCCTCTTGATATATCTGGTATCTAAATCATGAGGGGGGCGAAATATTACTATATCTCCTCTTTCTGGTTCTTTACTAAAAATCCTTCCTTTAAAAATAGGTAAAGGCAATGGCCAAAAAGAATATTTACTAAAACCATAATTATATTTAGTAGCAAATATTAATTCATGCTCCAATATAGTAGGTATCATAGAGCCTGTTGGCACAAAAAATAATTCAAAAACCACAGTTCTAATCAAAGAAACTATCAATAAAATTATTACCGTATCTTTTATAAAGCTTCTTATCTGAGATGATTTTGTTTTATCCATAATTCGCTTTATAAATTGTTAATATATTTTATCAAAAATAAAACTAGGCACTACATCCCTTAGCTCTGGCATGTATCTAATATTATTTTTAATGCATGATAACACTCTTGGTATATATCTGATATATTTATCATTATTAAATTCTGATTTTTGCCTTACAAAAACTCCTAATATTCTAAGCAACCTATGTGTAGAAACTATAAGTTTATGCTGCAGACATATTCTTTCATCTAATCTTGATGACTTTACATAATAACTAAATAACCGCCTCTCCATTTCTATGGGCATATCATATCTTGCATCTTGCAATAATGATACTACATCTAAAATAGGCGTTCCCCATACAGCATCTTGAAAATCTAATAGGCCTATTCTATTGTCATCGCATATCATTATATTATCTACTACCATATCTCTCATAATAATAGAATTCGGCAGCTGCTTTAAACAACTAATAAAATCCCACCAAGATAGCATAAAATCCTCCCTACAAAACCCGGCAATATCCTTTGCTACCCAATTTATAAAAATATTAAGCTCCCGCACTAACTTTACAATATTATACTCATCTAGCTTTAAAGAATTAGGAAGCCTTTGTATTGATATTAATTTATCTAATATCTTCCTATATATTTTCTCTATATCTTCTTCTGAATTTGCTTCTATAAATTTTTTTAAAGAGAGCCTGCCTAAGTCTTCTATTATTAGATGGTTACCTGATTTTACAAATATATCTGGCACTCTATAGCCTTGATTATATAGATATCTACCTATCTTTATAAAATTCTTTAAAGACTCCGGCTCTTTGTCTGAATCCATATAAATATATGACGTATCTTTAATATACAATCTAGTATATTTTCTCATAGATGCATCTTGATCTATGGCTTCAATATTGCTAGGGAATATATGTTTTGCAAGACTTGAATATTTATCCATTTAATACCTTGAGCATGTTATCCTCTTGAATTACAGTAATCTTTTTTTCTACAGATGACTCTTTTCCAAACTCATACATAGTATCAAGTAATAAATCCTCTAACATAGACCTTAGGCCTCTAGCTCCTGTATTCTTATCCTTTGCAGATTTTGCGATGAATTTTAATGCATCATCAGTAAATTCTAATTCCATTTTATCTATACCGAATAACAATTTATATTGTTTAATCAACGCATCTTTTGGCTTTGTTAAAATCTCTATAAGCATATCTAAACTCAAATCTTGCAAATTAACTATAACTGGAAGCCTTCCTACTATTTCTGGAATAAGGCCATATTTTACAATATCTTCTGTTTCTAATTTGCCCATAACCTCATCTTGGCTAGTTTCTATCTTTGCACCAAAACCAATTGAAACATTGTTGCTACGGTTTTTAATGATTTTATCTAGCCCAACAAAAGCTCCTCCACAAATAAACATAATATTCTTTGTATTCACTGTGATAAGCTCCTGTTGTGGGTGCTTCCTTCCACCATTAGGTGGAACGCCAGCAGTGGTGCCCTCTATCAGCTTCAGTAATGACTGCTGTACCCCCTCACCCGAAACATCCCTTGTGATAGAAACATTTTCAGATTTTCTTGTTATTTTATCTATCTCATCTATATAAACTATTCCATGCTGAGCTTTCTCTACATTATAATCAGCAGCTTGTAAAAGCCTAGCTATCATATTTTCTACATCCTCCCCTACATAGCCTGCTTCTGTAAGGGTTGTTGCATCTGCTATTACAAATGGTACATTTATTATTTTAGCAAGGGTTTGTGCAAGCAGTGTTTTACCAGAGCCAGTAGGCCCTATAAGTAATATATTAGACTTAGATATTTCAACATCACTGCTGGTATCATTGCTATAAATTCTCTTGTAATGGTTATATACAGCAACAGACAAAACTTTCTTTGCCTTATCTTGCCCTACAATATATTCATCTAATTTGCTTTTGATATACTGAGGATAAAAAAACTTGAATGATACTTCTGTTTCTTCTGCATCTTGTTTTTTATTATGCTCTGCAATTGTTGTATTACAAAACTCAACACAATTATTACATATTGACACATCTGGGCCTGGTATTAACTGCTTTACTTTATTTTCTTCTTTTCCGCAAAAAGAACAGCGAATTTTCTTCATATGCTAAATCAATTTATTACAAAATATTATAACAAAACCCTTATTACCTAAACTACTTTTTTAAATACATACCTACAGCAACACCTATTATAAAAATAATAGCTGCATAAAGAATGCAAATATATTTGCTCCTGCATGGCCTTTCTTTCTGAGCTTCATTGAGGTTATTATTATTTACCTCCATTGGTGGATGTTCTTTTTTGGCTGCTTTATAGCCTTTGTTGAGTTTATTATTTTGCGAAAAAAACTCCTTCCTTTCTGTATATGTCTTCATATTTCTATTCTCTTTAGTTTATATAAAACTATCTATATTTATATGCTACTGTTCTGATATATCCGTAATAAATAATAAAAGTTTAAATAATCTTCATGGGATATATTATGCAAATTTTAAGCAAAGAGGAAAAAAGCCTATCTTAACACCTTCCTCCTCTAACTCTTAAAATACTTTATGCTATTAATAGAGCATTCACTCTTATTGTTTCTAATAAATTATCTACAGAATTCGAAATAACTTCTCTTTTCTTTTTAATATCTGTTATTTCTTTCCCTTCTTCATTTACTTTTAAATCTTTTACAATGAAATCGAATTTACGAGGTCCCATTGTTTGAGAAATTTTGAATGGAAACATAATGCCTGCAACTTCTCTGTAATCACCATAAAATGTAGATTGAGATCCCATTGCAGAAGTTTTAACTTCTTTAGGAATTGGTGAAGCTTTGGTTTCTGCTTTAGATGAAAAAGGAAAACCTACTCCTTTAGCGGCAACAATGATGCGTGCGCCAATGAGTAGAATGGATATTTTATCAGAATCGGAATTAAGTGGTTTACTTGCCCAATCTAAAC
>JAUIKA010000090.1 GCA_030430995.1 Alphaproteobacteria bacterium | reverse complement strand
TCAGAAGATATTGGAAGATAGGGAATTACTAAGGCAAAAGATAAGTAATGGAGTTATCCTACAAATATTAAAAAATAGGAAATATGAAGAGAGATTTGAGGGGGTGAAAAATGGTGAAGAAATTGAGCCACTTGAGGGTGTAGATCTGCAGATATTGAGTAGTGACGTCAAATTGAATAACTGTGATATAAAGAGCCTTGCTATAGCAGATAGTGTAGTACGTTGTGCTGGTTATATTGATGTTGATGCAAATGAAAATATTTTTATTAATAATAGTTCTATAAACGATAAAGGCCCATTTCTCATATCTAGGTTTTTCTCAGATAATATATTCTTAAAAAATTCTACTATAGATTTTGTATACTTTTTAGGAAATAATGGATCTAATATATCCATAGAAAAATCTACCATAAACGATGTATTAATTGAGGGAGGTAATATATCCGTACAAGATGCAAATATAAGCAGAGATACTACGATTATGGCTTATAAATCCTTAAAAGTTACAAGGACTAAATTATATATTGGGAGTGAATTGAGTATAATGAATACAATCGATAAGCGAAGATATCGCTTCAAATATTAAAGCTTCAAAACTATTCACTATAGATATGTTCAAGGCTCCAATCGGGTATCATTTTAGAGATATAGATAATAGGAAAATAACTTACCTAGTAGATAGAAATACAATTACCCCTAGTAAAGAGACATCCTCCCATGGTGATGCAATAAGTGGTGAGAGAATATCAGTTTCATCAGGAGATGATGCATCATCAAAACATGGCCTATGGATGAAAGGTGTCTATAGCAAGACGTTCTCAGGGCTTGATTCCCATAGAGCTGGTGGGATGATAGGTTATGACTTCTCCCCAAAAGATAATGTAACCCTTGGTCTCTCAGCTATGCTTTTAGGTGGTAGGATAAAGCAGAAAGATGGAGAGAGGTTAAATACCAATTCTAAGATGGCCACTATTTATGGCTTTTTTGCTCCAGGAAATTGGATATGGGAGAATTACCTCTCACTTGGAAGGACTGATATCAAATCAGTAGATGTGGGTGATAAATACAGAGTTTCTAGACTTGGTGCTAGATCTGTTATTGGCTATAAATATAATTTATCTAATACTTGTAGACTTATCCCATCTATAGGTGCTCGCTATGGCCATACCACAATGAAAAAGCAAAACTCAGAAGATGAGAAGACATCATCAGATAGAATATTCGCTCTGCTTGGCCTGAAGCTTCAGAGGGACTTCAAAATATCAGAGGATCATAAAATAACCCCAGATCTATATACTGGTTTTGATATCTCTGTTGTAAAGAACTCAAAAGCACCTGAGGAGCAGCTGAAGAAAATAAAATCCAGCGCATTCAGGTTCAAAGCAGGTGCAAAACTTAGCGGGCAAAAGGGGAAATTTGAATACTGCCTAGACAGTGAATATAAGAAATATAGATCTTATTCCCAGGTGACAGGCTCGCTTAAGCTGCATGTGAATTTATAGGAATGTGAGCGTAGATAGAAAATTCTATCTACATACTCACCTAGTTTTTATACTTTGCCAGAGTTAATAACTCTTTTTATATCAGCAATAATCTGGTCTATCATCGCTACACTTATATGCTCACGTATTAATATACGGCAAACGACCATATTCTTAATATTGTCTGGCATTGAGTAAGCGGGCACTATCCACCCATGCTGACGCAAAAGATCTGAAAATTCATATAAATTTGTTTTGCTGGACTTCCATACAACAAGAGGTAATGCATCTTTCTGGCTTATAACCTCAAAATCTCTTATTTTGCTAAGCTCATTAGCTAGATATTGTGCAGATTCCTGCAGCCTTACCATAATAGCTTTATACCCTTCTATTCCAAGGCGTATGAAGTTATAATATTGCGCTACAACAAATGATGAAGGGCGGGAAAAATTTAAATTAAATGTAGGCATATTACCACCTAAGTAGTTTACATAAAATATTAGGTCTTCAGGTAGATGCTTTTTGTCTCTGAATAGTACCCATCCAACCCCTGGATAAACTAACCCGAATTTATGCCCAGAAGTATTAATAGATACAACTCTTTTTACTCTGAAATCCCATTTCATTTCTGGCTTTGTAAATGGCGCTACGAAACCACCGCTCGCTGCATCTACATGAAGAGGGATATCATTTCCTGTTGCTTTTTCTACTTCATCCAAGGCTTTTGCTAAGGCTTCTATATCATCATAAGAGCCTGTAAGTGTGCTGCCTAAAATGCCAACAACGCCTATTGTGTTTTCATCCACTGCCTCCTTTAATTTTTCAGGTGACATTGTATATTGCCCATCTTCTAATGGGATGAATTTAGGCTCTACCTCAAAATATCTTAAGAATTTATCCCAAACAACTTGTACACTAGTTGCCATAACCATATTTGGCTTATCACAAGGCTTACCTTCCTTTTTACGCTTCTCTTTCCATCTCCATTTCATTGCAAGCCCTGCCATCATAACAGCTTCAGAAGAGCCAACAGTAGCGGTACCTATACAATCATTTGTTTCATGTGGTGCATTAAACAGTCTTCCTATCATGTTTATGCATCTTTTTTCTATTTCAATAACATGTGGATATTCATCTTCATCAGCAAGATTGATATTAATAGATTTTGCTATTAGTTTGTCTGCTTCTGGCTCCATCCATGTGCTTACAAATGAAGCAAGATTTTGTGCTGGGCGGGCGTCTAGATTCATTTCATCCAGCACTAACTGATATGCTACATTAGGAGGCATAGAGCCTTCTGGTATCTTGTTTTTAGCTATGGGTGCATTCATGTATCTTGTTGCAAATTTAGGTTTTAAGATCCCTATTTCTTTTTCAATTTTTTTCATAAATAATATTATTTTATTAGTTAATTATTTTTTCTCAGCATATATAGAATATGAGGCAGATATAAGATTATTATAAAAGATATGATAAATACAATTTCATAAATCCCATCATTTGCTTCTTTTATCTGCTCTGGTGGGAAAAAAGCTACACATAGGGAAAAAATAACCATTAATATACCGACTATAGGTATTAACCATTGGCCTATTTTCCCTCCTGGCATTTTATAAGAGCTTTCAAGCCCTTTAGAGGAGAAATGTTTTTGCTTTATATAGCTGAAAAAAAGCAATATATACATAGATAGATATGTAGCAACAGTTAGTGACATAGCTAGCAAGAAAGAAAGGTTAGAGCCACCTGCAACCATTGTTAGAAGTATTATCCAAAAACTCACAACTATTCCTTGCGCTATAACAAGCCTTGTAGGTACAGATTTGCTATTTTCATAAGTGAAATAACTTGGTAGGATATTTTCCTTTGCTGCGACTAATATTCCAGAAATAGGTCCAGATGCCCAGGCGCATATTTCAGCTATTGTTCCAACAGCTAGTAATAATGCTATTATAGGTGTTAGAAAAGAGAGTCCATAATAGGTAAATAGATATGAGAAAGCTTGCACAACACCTGTGTTCATGCCTATATCTTTCATCGGGATTACCATAGAGATAGAAACTGCGCCCAGTATATTTAATGTAATTGCAACTAATGCAATAATGATTATACCAAGAGGATA
>JAUIKA010000005.1 GCA_030430995.1 Alphaproteobacteria bacterium | reverse complement strand
TTTTTATAGATTGCTCTATATTAGTCTTTTTATTGATAGCCATAGGTATTACGCCAAGTAATGAGCTTGTTACCCATACTATGTTTATTGGGGCTGCCCAATATCTAATATATTGCGTCTGCTAGGCTATGGAATATAATATGCATTGCCAAAGCTAATAATATAAAGAACTTATTTTGCTAGTTGCATTATTATCTAATAGAATGTATATTGCATTAATAACTAAATCACGTAAAGCTTATGCCAAAAAGAATTCTTATATTAATTGTTAGTTCGCTTCTAATCGCTGCTTGCGCCCATAGTGGTAATAGAGCATTATACAATATGACTAGAGAAAAAATTTCTGCAACATTGATTAATGGAATAACAACAAAAGCTGAGGTAAAAAGCATATTTGGAATCCCTTGTGATACAGATCAACTTGAAAATGGGCAGGAGCTTTGGAAATATCAATATAAAAATGTTACAGTAAAAGCGAGCACATTTATACCAATTGCTGGATCTATCCTAGGAGGAGTTAATGAAGAAATTAAAACCTTGAAAATCACTTTTTCTTCTGAAGGAAAGGTAATGAAGCATAGCTTCCATAACAATAAGGGAGAAACTAAAATGGGGTATTAGCTCTTGTTAAATAATTAGGGTGAATAGAGCTAATAATAAAGGGTTATGAAAACTTATATTAAAACTTTCTTAAAGAAATATATATGCTTCTCTGGAAGAGTGGCTAGAAAAAAATATTTTATGTTCCAATTTAAATTAGTGTTATTAGTGTCAATAATACAGGGATTGGTTTACTTAATATATAGAGCATGGTATGACGTTACTCAAAATAAAATATTATTATTTATTTTTTCCTTACTCTTTTATGTAATAACGGTAAGGAGATTACATGATTTAAACTGCTCTGGTTGGTGGAATTTATTATCAAACTTACTAGGCTTACTTGTAGGTTTATTACTAGAATATTCCAATGCGTATTTATGCGCTTTAATGTTATGCTTAATAAATTTAGTATTCTCTCTCTATTCCTCCTATTTAAAAAAGGCACAAAAGGAGAAAACCGCTTTGGACCAGACCCATTAGAGATAGAAAATAACATAAATAAAAAAACCCTATGAAAACTTTCTTAAAGGAATATATATGCTTTTCTGGAAGAATGGCTAGAGGTGAGTTTTTAAATTTCATAATAGCAGCATGTATGTTTTGTTTTTTTATGGGTGTAATTCTATTTGCTATATTTGAATTATTGGGTTATACAACTTATACAACATGTTTTATTATTCCTTTTATAATATTAAACTCTATTTTATTATTAACAATTTATGCCGCTATAGTAAGGAGGTTGCATGATTTAAATTGCTCTGGATGGTGGATTATTTTACTATTGTTACTTGGTTCTAGCACTATAATGTCAATAATATCCTTACTATTCCTCCTATTTAAAAAAGGCACAGAAGGAGAAAATCGCTTTGGGCCAGACCCATTAGAGATAGAAAACGATAGATGTGAACTATAAATATTTCCCTATAATTTATTATTTCTCTGTATCTTTCTTTATTATTTTTTCTATTTTCATCTCTGCATTTTCTAGCTTTTCTCTGCAATAATCTTTAAGTTTATTACCCCTTTCAAACATCTCCACCATAGCATCTAAATTACCTTGCCCTGAAGATATTTTCTCAGAAATTTCCTCAAGTTCCTTTAACGCATCTTCAAAGCTAATTTTATTTATATCCTGTTGCATATCTCACATAATAATTTCACTTATGATACCAGAAATATATATATTTTATCGACAAAAAACAACTAACATCATATAATAATGCAGTAATTTATAAAAAAGTAATATTAATGTCACGTCGTCGTAGAACTGAAAAACGTAAAATAGTACCAGATGCTAGATACAACAGTGAAGTAGTAGCAAAATTTATTAATGGTATTATGTATGAAGGAAAAAAAGATAAAGCTGAAGTCATAGTTTATGGCGCTTTAGACTTTTTGGCTGATAAATATAAAATAGACCCTTTTGAAACATTCATGGGTGCTGTAAATAATGTAAAACCCAGCCTAGAGCTAAGTTCTGTAAGGGTGGGAGGGTCAAACTATCAAGTCCCGAAGCCAGTAAGCCCAGCTAGGGCTGCCGTACTTGCAAAAAGATGGATTATTAATGCTTCAAGAAAACGCTCTGAGAAAACAATGCTTTATAAATTAGCAGAAGAGATTTATGATGCTTTTAACGAAAGAGGAAGCGCTGTAAAAGCTAAAGTAGATATGCATAAAATGGCATCTGCTAACAAAGCATTCTCCCATTTAGCTTCAAGAAATGCACCAGATAGTAATTAGAAAATGACAGATTCAGAAAAATATAAAGAGATAGCAAATACAAGAAATATAGGTATATGCGCACATATAGACGCAGGTAAAACTACCACGACAGAAAGAATTTTATTTTATACTGGAAAATCCTATAAAATAGGAGAAGTTCACGAAGGTGGAGCAACAATGGATTGGATGGCTCAGGAACAAGAAAGAGGTATAACCATCACTTCTGCTGCTACTACATGCCACTGGAATGGAAAAAAAATTAATATCATTGATACACCAGGCCATGTGGATTTCACTATAGAAGTAGAAAGATCTTTAAGAGTTCTAGATGGTGCTGTTACAGTATTTGACGGCGTTGCTGGGGTAGAACCACAATCAGAAACTGTATGGAGACAGGCAGATAAATATAACGTTCCTAGAATGTGCTTTGTAAATAAATTAGACAGAACAGGTGCGGATTTTTATAGATGCGTAAATATGATTTCTGACAGGCTAGGCGCTGTCCCTCTTGTATTACAACTTCCTATAGGCGTTGAAGAGAAATTTATAGGAGTAGTAGATCTAGTAAAGATGCAAGCAATTATTTGGGAAGCAGAATCTTTAGGAGCTAAATATCACTATGAAGAAATACCAGAAGAATTAAAAGAGAAAGCAAAAGAATATCACCATAAACTTATGGATATAGTGTGTGAAATGGATGATGAAGTAATGGAGCTATATCTTTCAGAGGGTGAAAATGCTGTAAGCGTTGAAGATATAAAGAAATGTATTAGAAAAGGTGTTATAGCTAGTAAATTCGTTCCTGTTTTATGTGGTAGCGCATTCAAAAACAAAGGAGTACAGCCTTTATTAGACGCAACTGTGGATTATCTACCATCACCTCTGGACATACCCCCTATGGAAGGAATAGATACAAAAAAAGGTGATAAAGTTATAAGAAAATCACTTCCTAGTGAGAAATTCTCTGCTCTCGCTTTTAAGGTAATGAATGATACTTTCGTAGGAACCCTTACATTTGCTAGGATTTACTCTGGAACAATAAATACAGGTTCATTTGTTATGAACACAGTAAAAAACCAGAGAGAAAGAGTGGGCAGAATGCTTCTTATGCATGCAAATGATAGAGAAGATATCAAAACAGCACAGGCAGGAGATATAGTAGCTTTTGCAGGGCTAAAAAATACAACTACTGGTGATACCTTGTCAGATATTGAGGACCAAGTGATTCTTGAAAGAATGGAGTTCCCAGAACCAGTTATACAGCTTGCTGTAGAGCCTAAATCTGCAGATGCACAAGAAAAGATGTCTGTTGCTCTCTCTAGATTAGCAGCGGAAGATCCTTCCTTTAAAGTATCTATTGACCATGAAACAGGGCAAACTATTATTAAGGGAATGGGTGAATTGCATTTAGATATCTTAGTAGATAGAATGCGAAGAGAGTTTAAGGTAGAAGCTACTGTTGGCGCTCCTCAGGTTGCTTACAGGGAAACTATTAGAAAGAAATCAGAAGTTGATTATACTCATAAAAAGCAAAGTGGTGGCGCTGGGCAGTTCGCACGCGTAAAGATTATTTTCGAACCTTTAGAGCCAGGAGAAGGCTTCATGTTTGAAAGCAAGATAGTAGGGGGGGCTATCCCTAAAGAATATATTCCAGGTGTTGAAAAAGGCTTAAAAGCTGTAAAAGAAAATGGAATAAAAGCTGGATACCCTGTAATAGACTTTAAAGCTACATTAATAGACGGAGCGTTTCATGATGTAGACTCAAGTGTATTAGCATTCGAAATAGCAGCAAAAGCTGCTTTCAGAGAAGGCATGGCAAAAGCTAGCCCTGTAGTTCTTGAACCAATAATGAAAGTTGAGGTTATAACTCCTGAAGATTATATGGGAGATATCATCGGTGATATTAATAGTAGAAGAGGGCAAATACAAAATATGGAGCCAAGAAGCAATGCACAAGTAATAGATGCTGCAGTGCCACTTGGTGAGATGTTTGGTTATGTTAACAATCTAAGATCTCTTTCCCAGGGAAGGGCACAATATACTATGACATTTTCACATTATGACCAAGTACCAACGGATATAGCTGAAAAAATCAGTAAATAATATTATTAATCTATGTGCTATTTGTGGCGCATAGATTAATTTTACCCCTTTTATATCAAGCTATATTATATCTAATTGGTTATATTTGGTTATTTTTACTAGAATGATGTATTGTAATTACTTCTTTTGCTATTTTCCTGACAGAGCATGGCTCCAAATTAGCCTCCTCGCATGTAGAATTAAATTCTTTATTCTCTTCAAATATCCATTTTTTTGCATCAATAGTAGCTTTAATTGCTTCCCTTGACTTTGCTACATTTGATGCATCTATAATAGCTTGTATAATTATAGCTCTTCTCAAAGCTACCTCACTACAGACATTAAATAATTTTATTTTTTCAAATGGGGATTGTAATTTTATCACACTATAGCTCATAATACATTAAATTTAGTAACTATTAACACATTACTAAAAAAACGCATCATCACTAATACTACAGCCATTTTGCTTTATATAATGGGTATGATTATAGCGTAATAATATCACTATATATATATTAACATATAAAAATTTTTGTATTTACTGGCAGCGGATATTATTTTTATATAAAATATATTAATAGAATAATAACTAATAAATTATGCCTGATATATTACAAGAAATTAATACCTCTTCAGAATTGATATATACTGTACAAAAGCATATAGCTCTCCTAGAGAGCACTAAAACTATTACAAAAGAGTTAAATTTTATAAGAACTAGAATGGTGTTTACAGCAGTAGTAGAAAGTTTTCAAGATAGGTTAATAGAAATAAATGAGAAACTTGAGTCATCTGATGCTAAAACAAAAAAAACTATATATGCATTATTAAATGATTATACTGATAAATTAAAAGACTCCGATCCTGAAATTTCAGAAGAGCATATAAATGAAAATCTATATGTAGAATCAGCTCTTACAAAAGAAGAAATTGTTAATACATACAACAGTAGAAGAGGAGCATTACATAAGGAATTAAAAGAGACAATATCTACTGTTGAAAAAAATATATATCCAAATGAAAAAGAAAAAGAAGTGAATGAAGCTGCAGTGTTAATATATGATAACTTACTAGGCACAGGAGAGGTGGTTACTAATAGTAAGATTAATGCAACGGCTATAGGAGTTACAAACATCATATCATCTTTATATAAACAAGAAAAAGGTACGGAGCTTAGCAAAGCTCAAAAAAGATATTTATACACAGAAGCCAAAAATTTTATAATAGAAGTTACTGAAAATAATAATAATAACATTAGTAATTTCAGCCAATTGCTAATAGCAACTAGGAAGTTTATATATAAGGTAACTCATAGGCTAGGAATATATAAACCTGTTAATCTAATGAACACAAGAATCAAAGATGAATTTAGTGAACGAATAAAACATATTACATCTGAATATAACCTACAACCAGTAAAAGAAAACAATAATATTACTAACACAAAAACAAAAGAAAATATCTTAGGAAATGACAAAAATATAGCTTTAAATTAATATTAAAATCGGTATCTGGCTCTGTCTAGATAAGTTTCTAGTAGATTATGGCCTTAAAAGCATTTTTCTTATCAACTATTCGGGTTAATATAGCAAAAACAAGCTCTATAGCCCAATTCTTTTCAGATATTATATAGTTAGTTATATCATACAAATTTTATAGATTAGGCTATGCTAATATAGACTAAGAAAGCAATTATATGCTGCTTTATATCTTGCGCAATTCGGCTATAAGCCCATAGATAGTTTAAAATGCTTAATGCAACACATAAGCACTAGCAATATTGCTGCTAAAGATTTTTTCTCTTCTTATTAATCCCAAGCGGGATTAATATAGAAGCTGACACATATATAGATGAATAAGTCCCTAATAATATACCTACAAATACCAAAAGACTAAAGCTTTTTATAGCCTCCCCACCGAATAATACTAATGCTAAATTTGCTATAAGCGTTGTAATCACTGTAAGGGTAGTTCTAGGAAGCGTTTGGTTAACACTCATATTAATTATCTCCTTAGTAGTTTTGCTATGATATTTAATCATATTTTCCCTTACTTTATCATAAATCACGACTGAATCATTTACTGAATATCCCACTATGGTAAGTATTGCCGCTATACTAGCTTGGTTAAAATCTAAACCTGATATGCTCATAAAACCAATAGAAAGGATTACATCATGTATTAAGCTGATTATAGCACCAACACCAAATTGCCACTCAAAACGTATCCATACATATACCATAATAGCTACAAAAGCTAAACATATAGACTTAATACCAGAAAATATCAAAGTTTTACCTACTTGTGGACCTACAAAGTCTATTTTCTTTATCTGCAAATTATAACTTTTAAACTTAGTATCAAAAACAGCTTTTATTTTATCTATATTTTCAGACATATCTATTTTGTCATTATTGCTAACTTTTAAAGATATATCATTTGCATTACCGTAATGCTGTATGCTTATTTCGCCTAAATTTAGAGAATTCATCTCTTTTCTTAATTTATGGAGCTCTATTTTAGAATTTGAAGTCATATCTATATTCACACCTCCCATAAAATCTATACCAAAATTTAATTTATATATAGAAACGCTAAGAAAACTTAGAACTAGTAGTATAATAGAGATTGTATAACTAACTTTAGCCATAGATACAAAATCTATCTTTGCATCATCAGGAATAATTTTAAGAGGAAAAATTCTCATATTCTTTTTTAAATTCTTTAAATAAATTATCTGCTATAACATCAGCAGGATTTGTTATTAAGTTATATACCATATTAGTAATAGGGGTTGATATAGCTTTATTTTCTACAATTTGTTTTATAGACTTAGCAGCGCTAATACCTTCTACAGTTATATTTGTATCCCAGATGTCACCAAGGGCAATAGATTTTCCATATCTGAAATTACGAGATTTATTACTTCCACATGTTAAGAATAAATCCGCTATAACATTCTCTGTAGCATTTATAGCCTTACTACCAAATGCATTGCTAATTTTTATTATCTCTTTTATTGCCATGCTAATTACAAATATTTTTGCATTATCTCCATAGCCATTACCATCTAGAAAGCCACAAGCAATTGCTGTAATATTTTTGATGGAACTCGCAATCTGCGTTGTAATATAATCTGTGTCTACAATAGCAGTATTTTTTGGACCTGCACCAAAAAACTCTGCAATAAAATTTCCTAATTGTTTATCTGTAGAGGATATACCAAATAACCCTGGTTGCTTCTGCGCTACCTCTATAGCAAAGTTAGGGCCTGAAAGCACGGCGCAATCACGCGACAAATCATTTCTTATGGCATCAGTAAAAAAGCTTCCTGAATCTGGGCATATTCCTTTAGTAGCAATTAAAATAGCCGCCATATTATCATCTGATATATGTTTTTTTATCACTTCTACTGCATTTGGAAATGCAAAAGAAGGAGTCGCAATCACTATTAAATCTACTAAATAGCTATATCCATATGTGTTGTCAGCTTTTTGATTTAATATATCAGATTCAATACCAAGAAAAGCTTTTATATTATTAGGTAAGACCACTGATGGCAAATACTTGTTATTAGTATTACTGTTATTAATCTCATCTATTTGCTGCTTATCTACGCCTACCATAAGGACTTCTTCCACATATTCTGCAATAGTAATTGCTATTGCAAGCCCCCAAGCACCTGTACCTATTATTAACGCTTTCTTGGATGCATCAGGCTTTTTTTTAGGAATTATTGTTTTGATCATACTACTTTACCTATCATTTTATAATCACTAGAAATAGACTCCATTTTTGTATTTATAACCTCCATATCTCTATATTCACTTAATATTCTTGTAGAGATAAAATTATCGCTTTTGCCGAGGCCATCTTTTTCTACTAACACAGGCTTTACTTTACCTATATTGCTGCGCATAAATTTAACTTTCTCTCTAAGGCCTGTATCCCTTAAAATTTTAGCCCTATCTTTCCTTACTGAAACAGGGATTTGTGGCATCTTAGCTGCCGGTGTATTTTGTTTTTCTGAATATGGAAATACATGTAAATATTGTATGCCCGCTTTCATAACTAGGTCTACACTATTTAAAAAATGCTCATCTTCTTCTGTAGGAAAACCAGTAATAATATCTGCGCCAAATGATACATCCTTTCTTTTACTCTTCAGCTGGTGACAAAAATCTAAAACTTGCTGCCTATTATGCCTCCTTTTCATTCTTTTTAAAATCAAGTCATCTCCTGACTGAAGGCTAAGATGTATATGTGGCATCAATCTTTCTTCATTCTCCAATAAATACATCAAATCATCATCTATCTCTGCAACATCTATTGATGAAAGCCTAAGTCTTGTTAATTTTGGAACAGACATAAGAACTCTTTTTATCATTTTACCCAGGGAAGGGGTGCCTGGTAAGTCTGAGCCATAATCTGTAATATCTACGCCTGTAAAAATTATTTCTTTATAATCTTTATTTAAAAACATTCTTATATTTTCTGCTAAAGCTCCCATAGGAACAGATCTGCTATTACCACGTCCATATGGTATAGTGCAGAATGTACATCTATGGTTACATCCATTTTGAATCTCTAAAAATGCCCTAGCTTTATCTGTATAATTGCTTATAAAAGCTTTACCACCTTCTTTTTCTTTAAAGATATCTCCTACTTGATAGGTATTATTTTTTTTTATCTCTAAAAAGCTTTTCTTCTCTAATTTTTCAGCATTACCAAGCACAGCTGTTACTTCTGGCATATTAGAATATACATCAGGAGTAATTTGAACTGCACAGCCTGTAACTATTATCTCTTTACTAGGGTTTTTCCTCTTTAGCTGTCTGATTTTTTGTTTTGCTTGGCGCTCTGCCTCATTTGTAACTGCACAAGTGTTAATAACGATAACATTATCTAAATCTGCACTAGATATATTCTTCTTTATTATTTCACTCTCATAAATATTTAATCTACAACCAAATGTAACTACTTGCTCATTCATAATAATATTTTCCTTTTGCAACTATAGTGGGAATACTGTGCATTATGATATCTCCATCAAGGTTTTCTTGCAAACTTATTTTGCCATGTTGGAGCTCTATATCTACTTTTTTAGATATAAGGCCTAGAGAAGATGCTGCAAAAAAGCTTGCGCAAGCACCTGTTCCACAAGCTAAAGTAAAGCCCACACCTCTTTCAAATGTTTTTACTCTAATTGAGTCAGGAGATCTGCTTGCAAAATTTATATTTACTCCACCTTGTACAAAGTTATTAATAATTTTTGCTATAGCATGCATATCTTTATAAGAAATGTTATGATGAAATACCACCACATGCAAATTTCCTATATCTACACATACTATATTGCTAACATTATAGTCTTTTGCTATTTTCCATAGGTCTTTCTCTGTAATAAAGTCTCCCGCTTTAGCCTTTCCCATATTGCAAAATATTTTTCCATCAAGATTAGATATAGCAATTTTTCTTTCTTTTGTTTTTATATATCTAATGCCATTTTCTTTAAATAGATAGCTAAGTGCACTAGTTCCATTTCCGCAAGCAGAAGCTACTGAAGTATCTGAGTTATATATATCTACACTACATACAGAATTTTCTATGCTATATAATAATAACTGATCACACCCCAAGCCAAGCCTTCTGTCTGAAATGCGCTTTATAAAGGAAGCTTCTTGATATTTGATATCATTTTTAATGATAATAAAATCATTTCCCAGACAATGAATTTTAGTAAACTCTATACTATGCACAGATAATAATATATTATAAATAGAAATGATATTATACACAATAAATGTCACAATTCGTAGGGATATTAAACATCACACCAGATTCTTTTTCTGATGGAGGAGAGTTTTTTAATAAATCTGCAGCTATAGAAAGATTTTTAAAATTAGTAGAGCAGGGGTTTTCTGTTATTGACATAGGCCCACAGTCAACAAGGCCTGGGGCATATAAAATAACAGCAAAAACAGAAATAACTAGGCTAAATTCTATACTACCTTTTTTACCTAAAACAAATGTTCAAATAAGTTTAGATAGCTTTTACCCAGAAGTGATAAAATACTTTATAAAACATATAGATATTATCAATGATGTATCCTCTGCTAATAACCCGGCAATGATTAATATAGCCAGAGAATATAGCTTGCCAATTATTGCTATGCATTCAATTTCTATACCTGCTGACCCTAATATTACAATAAGTGATGATAAAAATGCTGTAGAGGAAATAATATCATGGGCAAATAAAAAGATTTCTTTTCTAGAAAAACAAGGTATAAAGAAAGTTATAATAGACCCAGGGATAGGTTTTGGCAAAAGCCATAAGCAATCTTGGGAAATAGTAAATAAAGCATCTATTTTGAAGGATAGAATAAATGCTAAAATAATGATAGGACATTCCAGAAAAGGTTTCCTAAAACAAAAAAAATATTCACCTCAATATAGGGTTTATGATAAAGACTGTTTAGATGAGGCAACAAAAGAAGTAACAAAAAGCCTTTTAAAGGCTAATATAGATTATATTAGATTGCATTCTATGTAGAATAACCTATATCAATATAATATTTATAATTTGACATAATATACATTATGGATTTTTATTAATAATATCCACTAAAATTTAATTTATTGCGCTTAGGTATTATTATTTATATAATGACCACACTAAATAGATAAGTATGAATTATGGGAGTAATGTCAGATAACTGGATAGAAAACATGTCTACTGGAAATAAAAATATGATAGATCCATTTATTAGCAAGCAAACAAATAAAGATGCCTATGGTAAGAAAATAATGTCATATGGTTTGTCTTCATATGGTTATGATGCTCGCTTAGCTCCTGAATTTAAAATATTCACCAATACATATTCTAGCCTTATTGACCCTAAAGACTTTTGCTTAAAAAGCTTCGTAAGCCATAAAGGAGAAGAATGCATTATCCCTCCTAATTGTTTCGTTCTTGCAAGAACATTAGAATATTTTCGTATACCTAAAAATGTATTAGTTTTATGTATAGGAAAATCTACATATGCACGTTGTGGAGTTATAGTTAATGTAACCCCAATAGAACCTGAATGGGAAGGTTATGTTACATTAGAGCTTTCTAATACCACCCCCCTTCCTGTAAAAATTTATGCTAATGAGGGTGTATGTCAGTTTATATTTCTCTCCGCTTATGATAAATTATGTAGTGTATCTTATGCAGACCGTAAAGGAAAATATATGAAACAAGAAGGAATAACTATTCCAAAAATATAATAAATAAATAATAATACAATTATGACAGAAGAAATTACCCAACCGGGAGTTAGTATAGATGCACAATATATAAAAGATTTATCATTTGAAAATCCATCTGCTCCTTCTAGTTTAGGAGAAACAAAAGCTCCTCAAATCTCATTGAACTTAGATATTAATATATCACCTATATCTGATGCAGACGGATCTTTTGAAGTAGCTCTTGAAATCACAGCTACTACAAAAAGGGGTGAGAATGTAATGTTTATAATAGAGCTTGTGTATGCTGGAGTATTCACTCTAACAGGTATACCTAAAGAAGAATATAATGCTGTATTGAGTGTAACATGCCCTGCTATGTTATTCCCTTTTGCAAGGCAAATAATATCTTATACAACACAGGCAGCTGGATACCAAGCATTAATGATAGACCCTATAAATTTTGGAGCATCTTATATGAAAAAGCTACAGGAGCAGGAAGAACAGGAAGGGGAAGATAATATGGATAAAAAATATTCATAATTATCTTTAAAAAAGGGGGGCACCCCCCTACTCTCTTCATCTCTATCCTTTTTCTTTCATTATCACCATATGTGTTTTTTGGATACTATTGCCTTTATTATTGCTATAGCCAAATGGCTATAAGGTGTTAAGAACCCACTGCAATGGGTTGATTCATACCATATATTGCTCTGCTAGGCTATATCCGGCCCAAGGAATATTTATATATAATATCTACGCCACCTTACGCCTATGTCTTAAGAAAATGTATAATGAGTTTATCTTTTGTTTAAAATTGCCGGTGTAGTTTTTTTATTACCAACGGATGCATTAGGAGCTTCTATTGGTAGAGCCCTATCTTCTAACTCTTTTACCCCATACATAGATAATGCATCCTCTCTTACATCTCTACTATATTCAGTGTCTGAATCATGACTACTGTAACCATCTTCATGTACTACTGTAGAAGCTGTTTCTGCTCTTGGAATATAAATGTAGTGGTACTTATCTTTATTTTTTATAGAAGAAGATGCTATATAAGAATTAGCACTCATAACAAATTCATGATCTAAATCATCATCAGCTAACCTCTCTACTATAGCTCCTAATCTTGCATTAAAATTTTTTGATAACGCATCTTCAGCACGTGCAGAAGGGTTATTGCACGCTGCACGCAATAGATTTAGCGCTTCTTGTATTTCCATTAGTATAGATCTGTCTAATTCTGGGTGCTTTTCAACAAAGTTTCTTATCATAAGTTTATATATAAATAGTTATTATATTTAATATATCAAGATATAGAATTTTTATATATTAATATAGCAATATAGAATATATATTCTTTCCCTATGTGCTTTTTTTGAAAGTGGATAATAGAAGTTATTCTATTAGCATATAACAATATGCCTACCAGCTAATAGAATTCACTAAAACAAAACACTCATAATATTCTTGTAGAAGGCTATGTATAATATATTAAGTTAATATTTAATATGCCCCTTGTATAAAAACAATGATAATAATATTGTTACTATTAAATTAATATCTTCTTTATATTAAAAATAGTAAAACTGTTAATATATATATAAACTACCCGATATATTAACATGCAAATCTATTATGTGGATTATAGCACCCTAGAGGCATATAAAGAAAGTTCTTCTAGCAAAACATTATCTTTTGCAGGATATGTAAGAAAAAAGCAATCTTTATCTACAGATGTAGGAATATGTTTATGCAAAAAAGATAGCAAAGGAAATATAGGAAGCTTTGTACTAGAATCCAGAGATTTTTCAAATCTTGATTTGGGCGGGCTATTAATTAAAGGGATGTTTATTGGATGTGACTTGTCAGATGTAAAATTTATTAATTCTAACCTTGATAAAGCAGAATTTAAAGATTGCAGCCTGAAAAACTCAAACTTTCTTGGTATAGATATTTATTCACTAAAAATCACCTTTACAAGATTAGAAGAAAAGGGGTGGAGCCTCGCAGAACAAATTATGGGTATAAAACTATCTATAGATGACCTTAGCTATCTTGGCAATATAATTGATGAGAACATAAGAGATAGGAAGTCAACAGAGATAAATATAATTGAGATATCTCAGCAAATACAAGAAATGCAAATTGAAATAAATAAAACTATAACTTCTCATAAAAACATTGGAAAACGCATATTTAATTATCTTTATCAATCCTTATTAGAGACAAATAGCAAAAAAATTCAGAGAATACATAAAGAAAAAAATAATAGTGAAATAAAACAATATGAGATAGATAAAATAAACCATAAAATACATGAAAAAGAAATAGAGCGACTTCAAAAAAGTAATATAAGATTATTAGATCACGGCACAGAACTCATGCTAAGCACAGTGATAAATAAACATATAAATATAATAACTCAATCCATTAAAGTTTCAGGAGGCTATACAAAATACATAGAATGCACTATCACTAAGGCTGACTTAGAAGAATTTATCAATGATAAAAAAGAGCATAATTTATCTGACTTCATAAGGCAAAAGAAAGTTATATCTTATGATATATTCATAATACCTAGATACAAAGATGCTAACTTATCTGACATGAAATTTATAAATAAAGATATGAGCAATTGTATTATGTCCCGCGTTAATATAGCAAATTGTGCTTTTATATCCACCAAACTTAATGGTAGCTCTTTTGAGTTTTCTAAGCTAGACAATGTAGGAATTAGAAATGTCTCTGCTATTAATACAAATTTTGCTTTTTCTTCTATTTCTAATACAAAAATTTTTGATTCAAATTTTTTACTATCCAATTTTATTAAATCTGATATAAACAAAGTGAGTTTAAATGGATGTAATTTTTTTGGCACTATTCTCAGAAAAGCATATTTAAATATGGCTTCTATTAAACAAAGTAACTTATCTAATTCTGATATGAGATTATCCAGCATTTCTAATTCAGAATTTATTAGAACTAAAATGTCTTACATACAACTTCAAGCATCTATAATAAATACAGCTATGATGGAAGGTATAGATATAAGCAAATCATTATTAGATGATGTAAACTTATATAATACTGTAATATGTAATGGTTCAGACCTCAGCTCCATACATGCTAAAAATATTAAAATTAAGAAAACAACTCTAGAAAAAGGAGTAACATTAGAAAATGCAAATTTAAATAATGCTTTTGTAGAAAAACTTGTAGCTAATGATGTAGAATTTACAAATGCAAATCTACAATCTATCGTAATAAGAGATTGTATAATTACAAATTCTAACATGGATAATATAAATGCTAAATTCTCTAGATTTGAGAATGTAATTTCAAAAAATAACTCTAAATTCAATATTAATTTCTTTTCAGCTTATATACAATCATGCGATTTTTCTTGTAGCAGGTTAAAAGAGGCAATATTCACAAATGCAAATTTACATGAATCTATTTTTTTAGAAGCTATTTTAGATAAATCTGATATGACTAATGCAACTATATATAAAGTAGATTTTAGCAGAGCAAAGTTAAGGGGGTGTAAGTTCCATACCACTATAGTTAAATATGCAAACTTCTCTGAAGCCAATATATCTGGCCTAATTGTTAATGTATCTACAGAATTACAAAAAATTAAATCTATAGCATCTATAGGCAAAATATGCTTAGGAATTAAAGAGAATAATATCCATATTGCTATGGAGGATATATGCGATATTTTAGCAAGAGCTCAAATTCAAAATAAATCTTACTTGAATAGATTATCCTATAAGTTAAAAAAACTGATTTTAAAGAATTTAAATTTACTGAGCAGAAGCAAAATAATAAAAACTCTCCTTAAACGGGAATATATAATGGGGGGCATATGTGGCATGTCAACATTTTTAGCATTCGGCTTACCTTTAGTGCTCCCATTAGCTAATGGTGAAAATGCATTCCCAAGTTTTTTAATAGCAGTAATAGGAGTTTCTTCTAGTTTTGCATTCTACGTGGTTGGCAGCTCCTTAGCAAAATATATATATAGATATATTGAATATAAACAAAATTCTACTATAAAAAGAACTGTTAATGTTGTAACGAGCAGAAGTACTGAGATTGCCAATAATGTCATAGACCTTATATCATATAATAGCATAAAAAAAGACTTAGGAATAACTAGGTTAGAATTAATAGAGGACTGCGCTCAAGCATATTCTAAATGGGTATCTGAAAATAATGCATATGTAGAGGTTAAAGAGAATTATCTCAATAACAATAATAATGAGAGTACTAAGGCAGAAGATATGATAATATCATCAAGAATAATACATAAAAGCTATATAGAGAACTCTTTTAGTTTTAATTAGAAGTTTGTTAATAATATTTCTTTCCCGGTAATAAATTACTTTAGAAAAAATATTTAGTAAAGACAAGGTAGAATCTTATTGATGTAACATTATTTTAATAGTATAATCTGAGCTAAATAATATTATAATATAATGCAAGAGTCTGTTATAGATCCCAAAAATTTTATAGATAATCAGAATAATACTGGTTGTGTTGAATATCAAGTAGCTAGCCTTACAAAGAGAATATTATATCTAACAGAACATTGTAAGACTTTCAAAAAAGATAACAGCGCAAAGAAAGCTGTACTTGCACTGGTAAACCAAAGGAAGAGATTATTGAAATATATCTCTAGGAAAAGTAGTGATAGATACCAGAGCTTAATAAAAAAGCTTGACTTAAGAAAATAAGTTTTTTACTACCTTATTGCCTATTTTTGAGATAACCATCTTAGCTATAGGCATTATCTTTCTACATATATGGAGATATGGACGCATTGCCAGCCCTGACAAATAATATGACAACAATCCAAATAAGTAGCCGAATATTACATCCATTATATAGTGATCTTTTAAAATCACTCTAGAAACTCCTACCAATATAATTGTTACTATAAAAATACATTTATATAATATTTTCTTTGGGCGAATAATATAATATAAGGTAGTAATAGCTGCCATATGCCCGCTAGGAAAGCTATCTAAAGCATATTTTGATATAGGTCTTGGCATATTAAATATATATTTAGCAATGCTTACTGTAAGCAGCATAATAAAATATGGACAGAAACTTTTTACACCTCTATTATATACAACTACAAATTTTTTATCATCATCATAGCTTTTTATCAACCAAAACATATAATATAAAAAAATATATATAAATATCATAATAGGAGAGCATATATAATATATAGCTTTGGATATAGTAGTCACCATAGAGCATTGACAGCTGCAGATCACATCCTGCAAACCAAATAAACTTCTAAAGCTATTAAGCATACCCCTACCCTTCTATTTTACTTTGGACTAAATGAATTACCACATCCACATTTAAATTCAGCATTAGGATTCGTAATCCTAAAATAAGATACCGCCAAATCTTCTATATAATCTAATGTTATATTATTTAAAAATTGCTGAGAGGTTTTATCTATAGCTATAGTTACTTTATCTTGAGTGAATATATAATCCTCATTAGTATAAGTATCTACAAAATCATAGTTATACTGAAACCCAGAGCAACCTCCTCCATCTATAGATAGCCTTAAAATTCTATCCTCATTGATATTAGATATTCTATCTAAAGCGTTTTTTGTTACAATAATATTAAACATAATATATTTAGTATGAATAAGGTTTTATATATAGTATCCACACCTATAGGGAATATGAAAGATATTACCTATAGAGCAATTGAGACCTTAAGCAGCTCAGATGTAATAATATGTGAAGACACCAGAGTTACTCAAAAGCTACTCTCCCATTATAGCATTTTTAACAAAAAACTAATAGTTTACAATGACTTTAAAGGCTCTGTAGGAGAGGTATACCGCTATATTATGTCTACAAATAAAGTCAGCTTAGTTAGCGACGCAGGAACACCATTAATTTCAGACCCTGGTTATAAATTAATATCTTATTTAATTAGCAATAAGGTAAAAATAGAACCAATACCTGGCCCATCTAGCCCTATTGCCGCCCTTTCAGGAGCTGGCCTAGCAACAGATAGATTTATGTTTTGTGGTTTTATTCCTCATAAATCTAAAGATAAATTCTTCTCTCCTTTATTGAATATCTCTGCTACTTTAATATTTTTTGAATCAGCCCTTAGAGTTAAAAATACTCTTTCCGATATGATAAAATATTTTGGCAATGAAGAAGTAGTTATAGCAAAGGAGATGACAAAAATTTATGAAGAATTTATAAGAGGAAAACTTTTAGATATAGCCAAGACAAACATTGTTTTAAAAGGCGAAATTGTTATTTTACTAAACAACTCAACAACAAAAAGTAAAAAAGCAAATACAGAAGAGGAAATTCTTCAACTAAAGACAAAATCTGAGATATATAAATATATCTCAGAAAAACTAGGTTGTAGGAAAAATATTATATATAACCTACTTAATAAGAATCTTATGTAGAAGATGACGCTTGTGAGATCCAATTTGTTATCTTTCCTGCACCAAATATTATACCCACCCCTACAGATGTCGCAAGAGCTGTTGGCCAGTTAATTTTACCCATAAAAAGTCCAGCACCTACGGTAAATATAGCAACTGTTGCTATACCTTGAGCTATTCCACTGGTAAGCGTAGTAGTAACTTTATCCAACACCTTTATTATAGGTAAATCCTTTGTAGCAACATGTGAATCTATATCTGTATCTGAAGCTGAAGCTGAAGCTAAAGCCATTTCAGAGGTTAGTAACATAGAGCATATTGAAAACACAAAAACCATAGCTTTCATGCATAATGCTTTGTAAGCGTTGTTCATAATTATATATATTAGTTATACCCATATATAATAGCATATCTTATAGTCACAATCAATAATTATTGATTTAAATTAAAGAATAAGAAGTTATGCGCGTTAAGTATTTTACTATAAATAATAAAAATTGCACTAATATATAAATTATATGATAGAATTCATTTATTCATGTGGTAATTTTGAATATAGTAACATTAACCAAAAATAAATTTTAGAAATGATAGATATAAAATGGATAAAAGATAATAAGGAAAAATTTAATCAACTTTGTAAATTAAGGGGAGAAAATTTATCCGCAGAACATATATTAAATTTATATGAAGAGAAGAAATCTCTTGTTACATTAATTCAAAAATTGCAAGAGTCTAAAAACTCTAAAGATACATTAATGGTTAGCCTAAAGAATAATAACCCAAGAGTATTTGAAGAAGTAAGGAAAGATGCAAGCCATATTAACAACAAGTTAAAAGAACTAAAAATACGCCTAGAAGAAGCGAATAAAGTATCTGAAATTATAAAAAACATACCTAATCTTTTGGATGAATCTGTGCCTAAAGGGGAAAATGATATGGTTATCAAAACATTTGGCCCCATAAATAGTAACCCATATCACCATATAGATATAGCTGAAAAATTGGGATTAATGGAGTGGAAAAACACGACAAATATGTCTGGAAGAAGATTTGTAACTCTGTTATCTCAACTATCCAAACTAGAAAGAGCTCTGGTTTCTATGATGTTAGATATGCATACTAAAGCGGGGTTTAAAGAAGTATCTCCTCCTTATATGGTAAAAGAATCTGCTTTATATAACTCTGGCCAATTACCTAAATTTGATGAAGATTCTTTTAAGACAACAGACGGCTATAGACTTATTCCAACCTCTGAGGTACCTCTTGTCAATTTAGTGGCTGATAGCCTTCTAAAACTTGAAGAACTACCCATACGTTACACCGCGGCTACACCTTGCTTTCGCTCTGAAGCAGGAAGCGCAGGGAAAGATACAAAAGGCATAATAAGAATGCATCAATTTTTAAAGGTAGAAATGGTTAGCATTACAGATAAAAATAACTCTTACAAAGAACATGAATTTCTATTAGATTGCGCAGAAAAAGTGTTACAAGCTTTAGGGCTGTCTTATAAAGTTGTGAATCTATGCTCTAAAGAAATTGGCTTCACAGCAAGCAAAACCTATGATATAGAAGTGTGGATGCCAGGCAGCAGCAATTACAGAGAAATAGTAAGCTGTTCTAACTGTACTGACTTCCAAGCAAGAAGAATGAAAGCAAGATACAGAGAAGATGGAAGCAAAGATAGTATATTTGTGCATACGTTAAATAGCACAGGCCTTGCAATAGGAAGGACCATAGCAGCTATTCTAGAAAATTTCTATAATCCAAAAACTAATACTGTAAAACTCCCTAAAGCAATAGTACCTTACATGGGTGGAATAGAGGAAATAACAAAAGAGTAATTCATAAATTTAACTTATAAGATTTACGTATAAAAATAGTCAATAGAAGAAATTTTATACATTTTGCAACAATTGCTTCTATTGGCATATTAAATGTAATATAGCCGGCCGCGTATAAAAAAACTAATAATGGTAGTTTTTGCGATGACATATTATATAAACTTCAGGAAAAGGGTTTCTAAGTTATAAAAAAATATGAGCCCTGCACCTACAGCAAATCCTTTTGGTATTAGCATAAAAACTGTATTTAGGTGTACCCGAAAACTAAAAGAAGCAAAACATATAGAATAATCCCGACAGGTATAAAAAGACTACGTGGAATAATAGCTAAAAAACAATTTGCGTTCAACCTTGTTTAAATCTGAAAGAATATGAAGAAATATATTCTATTGATATATGCAGTAATATTACATGAACCAAGCTACAATTTGCAAAGATTGAAAAATATCAAGAATCAAATAGAACTATAGTTTATATAGATAAATTTCTATTCTAGATAGATAGCCCAAGAACTCATGGATGTATCTGAATCAGTATAAAATTACTATAATCATCCGAACTGTGTATAAGAAATATGCCCATACTATTTTGCAAGATATTAGGTTGATAGATTAAAATATAACGGTTACGGGATAATGAAGATCTTCAAATATCTATTGACACAATTCATGGAAGATATTTAGCAGATAGTAACGCAGCAAAGTGGTTTTGTGGGTTCGATCTGAGTGATACAACCCGAGGATCACAATAGTTTTAGCCGTATAAGAAGTAATTTAATATATTTAAACAGCAGTTGAAAGAAATGGGTTATATGAGCGAGGTCTTAACATTTGTGGATGCTAACCACCTGATAGCAAAAGCAAGTTTATAGGAAAAACGGGATAAAGCAATAAAACAGAAACATAAGAAGCTCAGTAATGAGACATTGCCACTATATATCTAACTTACTTTTTCAATAGTTATTCATCTCTAAAGGGCTTGCAAATATTTTTTAGAAAGAATTTGAGCCTTGGAAAACATATGCAATATAACAAACAACATAGCTTTTATTTTGAAGATATTTTTAATCCTTTATCTTAAGCGCTTTTTAGCTTTCGCTTAAACGCAGTTGGGGTTATAATAATCTCTCAAGAGAGAGTTAGCTCTGCAAATCATATCAGCTTGAAAAATTTAACCAATAAATCTTATTTTTTCTATATATTAGATTAAACCCTTTTCAATTACATGTATAACCACAGTTGTTTATGTTTAAGAATCATATGTATATAGCCTAGCAGCGCAATATATTGATATTAGTACAAATAAACATAGTATGAATACAATCCATTACATAAGACATCTGATTGTCAATATATCGCGCCTCTAGCCCCTACTATTTTATATTGGCCACGCTACACTATTTAAATCTACTAGAAAAAACCTCAAGTCTCGTATTTTTATTAAAGCTAAATTAAAAATAGCCAGTAACGGATATTTCCATTACTAGCTATGAATTTTATAATAGTTTTATTGTTTTTTGTAACTAATTAATCCCCCCTTCTTGATCCAAAAAATCTTAGCAAGAATAGAAATAGATTAATAAAATCTATATATAATTGAAATGCACCTAAAAGAGCTACCTTATCTAATACATTAGCACCTGCAGAAGTAGAAGAATAAGAATAATACATTCTTTTAATTTTATGTGTATCCCATGCGATTAAGCCAATGAATATGGCAACACCTATAATAGATAATATATAATCCAATGCTGCACTTTTAAGAAAGTAATTTACTATCATAGCTACAAACAACCCCCAAAAACCTATCACTAAGAATGAGCCTAAAGAAGTAAGATCTTTTTTAGTTGAATAACCATAAATACTCATTCCTGCAAATATACTAGAACATATAAGAAATGTTCTGGTAACAGAAGCACCTGTATATACAATTAAAACAGAAGAAATAGACATAC
>JAUIKA010000089.1 GCA_030430995.1 Alphaproteobacteria bacterium | reverse complement strand
AAGAGCTAGAAGAAGTATGCACTATGGTGGCCCAGGTGAAGGAAATGGGTTTAGAAACCTGCGTAACTTTGGGGTTATTAAAAGAGCATCAAGCAATTAAGCTCAAAGAAGCTGGTTTAGATTTCTATAATCATAATATAGATAGCTCTGAAGAGTTCTACTCCAAAATCATAACAACAAGAAAATTTGAAGATAGAATTAAAACTATAGACCATGTAAGAAAAGCTGGAATTAAAGTATGCTGTGGTGGAATATTAGGTATGGGAGAAACAAATGAAGATAGAATAAAAATGCTAGTTTTACTTGCTGAGCTAGAGACGCCCCCTGAATCCATCCCCATTAACAAACTTATTAAAATTCCAGGTACACCACTTGAAAACAGTCAGGATGTAGATACTTTTGACTTTATCCGAACCATAGCCTTAGCAAGAATTCTTATGCCAAAATCTTATGTTCGCCTTTCAGCTGGCAGAGAGGCTATGTCAGATGAGATGCAGGCTTTATGCTTTTTTGCTGGAGCAAATAGTATATTCTATGGAGAAAAACTGCTTACGGCTGAAAATCCATTGCCAGAAAATGATATGAGCCTATTTAATAGACTTGGCTTATCTTCAGGACAATAATTCAAAATTCAGGGAAATACTAAGCTTTGTGAAAAAATGCTAATTTAATAGGTTCTTTTATGCAGAGGCAAAATATAAAGAACCTAACTCTGAAGCTGAACCAGCACGAATATTTTCATATACTAACCGAGGCAAAATAACCTATACAGAGTTACCAATATGCATAAATAAAGCTTCTAAGGAATTCGGTCAATATTTAGATCGAAACGCCCTCATAGCATACTCATTAGTAGCAACAGCAACTACTAAGGTGAAAGGCTGCTTTTATCCTGCATTTGGAGTTAGACCCAATAAAGAGATCTCTCCATGCGAATCTCTTAACTTACAAGACGTTGAATATTATAAAATGGCAGGAAGAGGTGAAGTGGCTATGCACCTCGCAGGAGAAGCCTTCACCCCCTCAACTGCATTATAAAAAACCATTCTGCAAAAATTTATATAGTAGTCTACAATGCATTCAAAAACAGACTACCCTGCCCATCCTCTGGCTGTATAAATATTCAAACTTATAAGTTCTAATTCAAGGCAATGAACCAAGCTTTCAGCAACTTACATATCTACAAATGTAAATGCTTTACTTATTTAATAGCCTTAGTTTTAACATGCCCTTGAAAGGAGTTTTTCTATATATTAAACTCAAACTCTTGACTATATTTCATTTATAAATATAACCCCCTAAAATTTCTTATGTTGGTAATATTTTCATTGAATCTTTATCTAGCTCCCTATACCCTAATTAAGGGTTAGGCTATTAATATTAAATGAGAATGTCAATGTTAAAAAATCCATAATTTATCCTTACCCAAGCAGTATCATTGGAGATAACTTGATATATGATTTAGCTACTATCGCTAGCATGACTATTAATATGGAAAAATTTAGTAGCGCTAGAGCAACATAAAATGATTACAGGTTATATTGTTTAAATAGATTGTCTACAAAGCATTGGTGCTTTCTTCTTAAAGATTTATCCATAGAGCCATTTTTTTTAATATTGTTTAAATCAGGAGAATAAGAAGAAAGATATTTCAGCCCAGCTTAAAGCAGCACTTCTTTAATTTCCTTGCCTTACCCATGTTAAATCTTTAAGAAGTTTGAGCATAGGTTAAGCATTCCCTCGCTTTTACTTGCAACACATGCTGCCTAAATAAATATATATGTTCATTTTATAGAGCTTTGGATATATATATATAAAACTAATAAAATATATTGGCATTTAGGTAATAATACATTAACATCATTAGATATTAATACATTATTCCAATATGCCCACAAGTTTTAAACAATCCTCTTTAGAGGATATATATTCATTATCATTAATAAAAGATTTAAGCCGTTATAACTTGCAAAGCAATGATATGATATTAAATGCAATGAAATTTGCTAAATATTATCACCATGGACAGGAAAGAAAATCTAAAGAGCCATATTATATGCATCCGGTAGCTGTTACTAAAAAAATTTTGCCGTATAGCTATAAGCAAACAGTTATAATAGGGGCCCTGCTGCATGACGTTGTAGAAGATACCTCAGCCACTCTTGGTATGATATTAGATGAATTTGGTTGGAGAGTTGCTGAGATAGTAGATAGACTTACTAGAAATAGATCTGATGGAAGTAAATGGAGTATAAGAGAAGTTATAGAAAATGCTTATAAAGTAGATGATAAAGAAGTAATGTTAATTAAAATTTGCGACAGGCTGCATAATTTGGAGACTATTGAATTTATGCAAGAAGAGAAGCAAAAAAAAATCGCTGAAGAAACAATTGTTGAGATACTAATCACTGCTATATATTTAGAAATTACTAATATAGAAGAATATATGCTCCAAATATGCGCAAAACATCTTAATATCAATACTAAACTATTGAAAACCCTTGATAACCATCTTAAACATATTTAGAAGGGTTTTCTTGCATTAATCTCATAAAGTGATTGATACCATATATAAATAATATAGCAATAGGTACTAATATTAACAAAATTCCCTTATTTCCAAAAAGTTTTATAAGGTATATCATTCCAAATGATGTAACTACATTCATTATTGCTCTAGATAATGCATATGTTAATGTACAGCTTTTAAATCTAAAAAATATAGGAAAGCTTTTATAAAAAACCGCACTTGCTGGTATTCCACTTAAAGCAAAAATTATTATAAATAACTGCATATAAAAAACTATCGCTCCACTAGTAACATTATCTAATAAATATGGCATAAAAATAATCCCTATAATAAAAATAGGTATTTTAAATTTTATAATCTTAAATGGATGAACTTTTAAAGTAAGCAATGCTGTAATTATGTAACTAGCAACATGAAGTACAGCTACATAAAAATTCTGATTTATTACTTCAATGGAGCTATAACCACAATTATACTTTAGCACATTCCCCATATGGATATACCCTATATACAAACAAACTGGCCATGGCAACCCTACAAAAAATAATGAAATGAAACTTTTAATAGCAACCTTATCTACTAACATAGGGTGTTTCTTTAACTGATCTTGATCTATTTTGTAATATTTGTTCTTTAAGATATCTAAATTCTTTAAATATCTTTTTTTTGCATTAACAAAATCAGGCGTCTCCCTTAAAGCTGTTCTAGCATATACCCCTACAATGGATATGATTGTACCTACCCAAAAAGCTATTCTCCAACTCAAAGCATAACTTGTCACTACACTAGCAACTCCTAATGCTGCCATTCCGCCAATAGTTGCAAATACCGCTATTGTTGTGACAAAACAATATCTGTAAGGCAACTGTACTGTTTCTGTAATATATATTTCAGCACCTATAATTTCTCCCATAGAAGACATACCTTGCATAATTCTACAAATTGTAATAATCCATGAGGCAGCTATGCCTATTTGTTCATAAGTACCAGCATTAGCCATAACGAGATTTGATATTGCCATCATCATAGTTGTAATAACTATTGTATGCCTTCTTCCTATATTATCCCCTATCCAGCCAAATATCAAAGCTCCTATGGGCCTAAAAACATAAGTTGAACAAAAAGTAAATGCAGATAAAAGCTGTGATGAAAAAGGATCCATCTTAGGGAAAAATAAATCATTTAACAAAACAGCCATATGCACATATAGCATTAAGTCAAAATATTCAAGAAAAGTTCCTACGGATAGTAACCCTACCGCTTCTTTTTGCTCTCTCGTAACAGATGCTTGATTTATATTCATTACAAAGTTAGTATTAATTGTATTAATACACTAACATAGTTTGGTTTATATATATACTATAAAAATATGTATAGGGTTTTAAGTTATAAGTAATTAATGGTATAAATTTGAGAAAGAATTTGAGTTTTGGGAAACGCCTGGAGCATAACAAACAACATAATTTCTATTTTGAAGAATAAATGAAGAAATAGCTTGATTCATTAAAACTCCAAGGAGAAAATCGAAAGAAAATCGAAACCTAACTCAGATCAGATTGGACCAACGTCAAAGTAAAAGCCTGAAAAGAAAAAGAAAAATATGAAC
>JAUIKA010000088.1 GCA_030430995.1 Alphaproteobacteria bacterium | reverse complement strand
ATCAATACTTGGCAAATGCCACAAGGTGGTATAGATGAAGGAGAAAATCCAGAGATAGCAGCAAAAAGAGAGATGCTTGAAGAAATAGGCAGTAATAATGCAGAAATAGTACAGGAAGCAAAGGATTGGTATAATTATAATTTACCAATTCAATATTTACCATCAGGATGGAATGGGGTATATAAAGGGCAAACACAGAAATGGTTCCTTGTAAAATTTCTAGGTAATGACTCTGAAATTAATATCATGCATACCCAAGAGCCAGAATTCACAGCATGGAAATGGGTAAGTATAGAGGAAATGCTAAAGGTTGTTATATTTTTTAAGAAAGCTCTATATGAAAAAGTCTTGCAAGAATTCAGGCCAATTATAAATAGCATTTTGTGATATAAAATCTCCTTAATATTTTTAAGTCTTTATAAGGGCTGGGTTTCTTTTGTGTAAAATTCATTAAATTATTATACTTTATAGTATAAAACTATTAATAATTTTCAGTGACAGAATCAATAGAACAAGAAAAAAGTTTACTAGAAAAGATGAGAAGATTTTCTCCTGCTAATGTATCTATAGTAGCTCTTTTTTTGCTTAGAACATATTTTACTAAAGAAGCAGATTTAGATGAAAACCAAAAATTAGCTAAGGAATCTATGAAAAGAATATTTTCAGAAGAGGGGAGGGGGCAATTATCTGTTGCGGTAAATGTTGCAAGGAAAAGAGAGTATAGCAATGTTATGGATATGACTCTCGGAGAAACTAAAAATTTTGCTGTTAATCTAGCAGTGGCAAGCCTAGTGGCGCCAGGTGTAGCTCCACCTTTATATATGCTGTATAAAACAGGAATAGTATCTTCTTATTTGGTAAGAAAATCAATGCGATATACAAGGAAGCTATATGCCAGAGTTATAGAGAAAATGCAGCATAAGCCTGATGTTTCAGAAGAAAATATGGGAGAGGCAATTACAAAGACTCTTGATGCTAGAGTAAGCTCTGTAGATTTAGGCCATGATGCTGCAGAAGGGCGGTCAGAGAGTGCTGAAAGCTTGCAGAATAAAGCTAGCTCTGTGGATTCAGGGAATATGGTTGCACAAGAACAGTTAGAGGAGGCCGAAAGTCCAGAAGATAAAGTAAACCAGCATTCTATTATCTGGAAAGAAAAGGATGGGCGCACAATATGCTCTATAGATTTGAATTCAAATGGCATTAAGCTTAATCTAGAAGAGCAGAAATCTTCTATTGCAGATTCAGATGGGGTTTTAATGGAAAATACAAGAAAGGTTAATATTCCGAAAAAAATATCTGGGCTTGAGGAAGAGGTTACCTTGCATCTTGCCATGACAGATGAATATGGCAAGAGGGTTGATAAATATCTGGAAATTACATATGGTAAAGATGGAGAGTTGAAAGATATGAAGTTGCCTAAAGGTATTGATAAAAGGGATGTTAAGGCTGCGAATCAAGAGAAAGCTTCGGCATATAATTCATGCTATGTACAGGCAGCAGATGGAAAAAAATATGCGTTGCCTATAAGTGCTAACAAATTTAATGAAATTAATAAAGCTATAGATAAAGATGCCAAGCGTATAGGGACAGCTAAAAGAAGAAGAGTGAGGGGGCGTGGTAGGTAACTTACCTTCATGAAGTTTGTATTTACATTTCTATACAAAACTATATTTATAATAGTTGTTATTTTTGTCAAATAGATATATCATCAACTTATATTAAGTTAAAGGGTTAAATAATGAGAGTATTGCTCAATTTTTTATTAGTTATCTCTATAGTTACTCTTAGTAGTTGTAGCACTATACATAAGTCTATCAAGCATGGAAAGTTAGAGGTGGAAACAAAGATGTCTGATACCATATTTTTAGATCCTGCTGCAAAGGATAAGAAAACAGTGATTTTACAAATTATGAATACAACAGATAGGCAAGATTTCCATATAAAAAATGAATTATGTGATGCTTTGGAAAGCAAGGGATATAGGGTAGTGAATGACCCTAAGGAGGCCCATTTTATGATACAGGCTAATATCCTGCAGATAGGGAAAAGTAATTTAGATGATCCATTCGATAGTATGTCAGGTGGTTATGGAGCAGGTGTGCAAGGTGCTGTTCTGGGCGGAGCTATGGGTGGCTCTATAGGCGGTGGCAGAGGTGCATTTATAGGGGGGCTAGTAGTAGGCCTGGGAAGTACTATAATGGATGCTATGGTAGAACTTATACAATTCTCTATGATAACAGATTTACAAATCTCAGAAAAAGCTGAAGGGATGATAGTGGATGAGTCAAGTAAAGCGAAATTAAAGCAAGGCACAAGTGGAAATAAGAAATCTAGTTGGACTGAGAAAACCAATTGGAAGAAATATCAAACTCGTGTTATGAGCGTTGCGAAGAAGACCAATTTAAAATTTGATGCAGCTTTGCCTCATTTAAAGTCAGGCTTGGTGCAGTCTATTTCTGGTATTTTTGAGTAGGGCGGGGTATATAGAGATTGGGCTACTTTAATTATTGTATTTTGTAGCCTATATGTTGGATTTCAATATAATATTAGAACTGGTTATAGCGCGCGTCTCAATTTAATCCATATCTTCCTCCAATGCCAAATGCCCACTAATTCTCACTACTACATGCCCTAGAGGTACTAGCATTGCATTATTATCCAGATTATTAAAATCTGTGTTAATATCAACATATACAGCTGGCATAGGATTAGTGCCGTTCAATGTGATAGAGATATTAGGTGGAAGGTCCCATATTCTAGTTCTTATTGTTATATTTGCTGGTGTGGGTACATCTTTATTTTCCATATAAGATTGTTTAGATTAACATAGCTTTATGCTAACAATTATTTAGCTTCCTATAAATATATAAAATTATAACGTCATTATATATAGCTAAACTAAAACAAGATAGTTATACTTAAGTATAGCCGCTCCTATGCATGCCTCCACCTATTGGAAGTATATTTTGCATTCTTGTCTTCGGCCACTTTCAGCAATGTCTCATTATTTAGCTTCTTATACAGACTTGGCTATATGACATAGTAATTTTTTTCTTTATATTTTAATCTATCAACCTCATATCTTGCAACATTCCCTTTATAAGTTTTTTAAAACTTTGTTACGCTAGCATTATATATGAAAGATATTGGCAAATATGGTGTTTCCTTAAGACTTACAAGAAGTTTCTGACCATTTCTTGACGTTTGGATTTTAAAGTTATGAATGTGATGTTTTTTATCTATCACAGCCAAGGAAATAGCATTTTCACTTAATCATTTAAGCTATATACCAACTATATATAGTGCTGCATAAGATTTTCAACTATATCTTTTATTGACAAGTTTAGTTGTATCTGTAGTATCTTTTCTTTCCTTCCCTATTACAACTATTTCATCTATTTAAAAATCCTCAAAATCTGTATGATCAGCGCATATAGATTTCCAATCTCCAGTCATACCAACATCAGGTAACGCTTCTTTTTTTGGAAATCTAATATCAGCTTCTATATAATCAGCCACATCACTGGCGCATCTATATTTTGCTATTTCTTTATAATCCCAACTATATAGAGTTGTTACTTTTGGGCTAGGGTTACAGCCATATCTTAGTAGCAAGCTACATCCCTCTTTTACTACTTCTGCTCTTATTAAATCTATTTCTTTATCTTTTTTGGCTTCCTATTCGTTTAAGCAAAGTCCTGCAAAATTTGTATGAACTAAAGATTCATCATATGCTTCATGCCCGCTATCACGTAACTTCGTAAAGTCAAGTAACCGACTTGTAACACATAAATTATGATATAGTAATATTTGAATAGCATTATATGGTTGTCTATAACCATCAACTGTGATATTTGGTTCAGCAGCTTTTTCTAATAAAATGGACATGGATTTTATATCTAATAACTCTGCTGCTAAACTAAGAGCTGTAGCTAACCTAGTGTAGGGTTTACCATCGTGATAACTTGGGTCATAACAATCTACTTTTGTATCCACATGTACTGATCCATTTTCTATATTTCTTATCAGGCTTAGCAGCGTTTTTCTTAAGACTACATTTTTTTTTGCATTGAGTTTCATACACAGATTTGCAAATATCGTCATATGTTGCAGGCATATCATTAATATATAGTGCTATATGTTAAGGACAGCATATATTACTTTCAATTAAAATAGTGGTGTGGTTTTATCAATAGAGGGTCTTTCTCCATATAAACCTGATTTAAACAATATAGGG
>JAUIKA010000004.1 GCA_030430995.1 Alphaproteobacteria bacterium | reverse complement strand
TTTACACTAGCTAGCTCTTCCCTGATTGTTCTATAAAATAACATTACATCCTTTCCCCTATCTTCTAATACGCATACTTGCGAAGTTGGTTGAAAATCTGATAATCCTAAATCTACATATGGGGTAATAATATCTTTTAGCCCGTCCAAATCTTCCTCTTCCACATCATCAACAATTCTAGCTAAAATAGCTTGTAATTTATGCCTTTGGGGTAAGTTTTGGTCAAAGCCCTGAGGATAAATTCTCTCAAATCGCTCTAGTAATGCTTTTAAAATCCTAGGATTTTTCTCTGATATTGCTAATTTAAAGAAGCATCCCTCATCAAAAAATATATCTAGTTCTCCACTTGATAATAGAAATCTAATAGCTCTTGTTTCTAATTCAGGTGTTAATATGCAGCTACATAGAGTTGAGGGGGTCATTTTTATTACCTTATTATATTATTCACTATATAGCGTTATATGGCTATCTTTTCACCCTAAACATTTTTCCTGAAGCAACATTAATTTACCATCATCCGCAACAAAATAATCTATTGCCATAATTATCCGAAATAGACTTTTTATCATGCTCAACAAAAACTTCTTTCATTAAGTCTTCAAATCTTTCTTCTAATTTTCCGAAAATTTTTAGTTTGTCCAATCGTCCTAAAACTACTCTATAACTATTCTCTAATGCCACTAGCCGGACGGTTATACTATCACTAGATTTATAATCAGAAGATTGCTTCTCTCTGACAGAATTACTTTCTACTAATTTTGGTAATACTTTTAATGTTCCTTGTTGATTCGTTACAGCTTGAACTGCTTTATGCGCCTTTAAAGATTCCCATTCTATACATTCTTCACAAGAACTAGCAGCAGCATCGGCTGTTTGAGCTTGTGATAAATTTTTTAAATTAACAATGCCACCCTTTACATTTAAGTGGAAAGCTAATTTTATAGCCACATCTATGCAATCTCTCCATCCACAAGGAGCAGCAGAAGAGTCAGGAGGAACTTTGTATATTTGCAATTCTTTTAGACAAACTTTAAGATGCGGATCTGCTGTTATAAGTACATGACTAAAGGAAGAATTATTAGGATCTATGGCTAAGAACTCATCACTTACCTCAGCATTAATTTTAGGGTTTTTATATAAAACAACAGCATGTGTACCCCCTGTAAGAGCCTCGGCAGAATCTCGCTCTAATATATCTACAACAACTGTACGTACGCCTTCTTGTTTTAGATGAGAAAGAGCTTTTTTTGTATTTTCAAACTCTATCTCTGTAAGTAATTTTTCAGATTTACTTTTTGCTACTTGATATGCTTTCGTATTTTCTTTTTTTGAAGGAGCGTCTGATGTTTGACTGGTGGATGGAGATGGGGAGGCTGAAGAGTCAGACACTTGGGGAAGCTTGATATAAGGCTTTAGATCTCTTTCAGTTAAGCCTAATTTCTTTTCAGCCAATGGTCTTTGTTCTACTTGTGGAGGATTAAGCATTCCTATACCGAAGCGGGTAACTTGATTTCCTTTATATTCATAATATTCTGTAAAAAGTACATCTGTTGCCGCTATATACGATCTACCCTGAAAGGTCCTGGGTGTAATTGAATATGTTTCATATTCATATTGACAAGTTTGCTCATTACCATCCCTATCTCTATATGTTCCATAATTACTTTTAGGCCAACCCTGCCCTTTCTCATCTATTTTTAACAATGGGATATAAGGTTTTTCTTTAGACTCTGAAGAACCAAGTAACCCTTCAAAACATCCTATGAAACAATTTGGTAAAGGCATATAATTTAATATAAAACTCCCTTTTTATGATATCATATATAGACACTTTATTAAAACTTTTTAATCTTTTCAAATATTATCTTCTATATATTTATAAGGTTGGTTTAGTTATACCAATAATATCATATGCCTGATTTATTAAATATCATAATAGTTATCGCTAGAATTGAAGAGATATTTATGGGAGTATTGAAAAAGATTTTTTGCAGGTGTAATTGCTATCTTGTTTATCATCCCGGAGCAGCATATCTACAAATACATGTCTTTTATATCCATACCAATATGTGCTTATAGATCAAACGTTAGTACCAACTCCATCAAAAGATGTTACGTCTCTATTTTACTATAAATTAACGAGTTTTTGAAATTCTTGATAGATGCGACAGATCCCCATTTAGATGTCAAGCAAACTATTAAAATCTTATCAGAATAGAGCCCCTTTTCGCATTTATTGACAACTCTTAATATCCTTCTAATAGCTTATATTGACGTTATAATGAAATATAGTATATTATAATAATATTAAATTATACTATGCTAAACAATCAAAGTTATATCGATAGAAGTGGTAGATTAGCTCTTTCTGCCCAAATAAGGAATAAGACAACAGGCATCACCATGGATATGCAGATCTATACAGCAGATAGAGCTTGGCAACATCTGGGAATAGAGAATATCAAAATCATTAGATAATGAGCAAAAGACTAGTATACAAGAGAGTTAGTTCGCTATCTCAAAAAGTTGATAGGCAGTTAGAGGAAGTAAAATTAGATAAAGTCTTTATAGATAAACTTTCATGTAAAGATCTAGAGCGGCCAGAATTAGAAGAGCTTATGGAATACGCAAGGGATGGCGATTCCATTCTTGTCCATTCAATGGATAGGCTAGCAGGTAATTTAGATAACCTTAGGAAATTAGTAAGTTTTTTTATTGATAAATGAGCTATAGTAGAGTTTATAAAAGAAGGACTAATATTCAGCGGTAAGGACTCACATATATCTAAACTAATCTTGTCTATATTAGGCGCATTTGGTGAATTTGAACGTAGCCTAATCAAGGAAAGGCAAATGGAAGGAATAGCTCTAGCGAAGCAAAAGGGAATTTATAAAAGGAGAAGAAAATCATTGAATCAAAATCAAATCGAAAAGATATAGCAACTTCTTCAAGAATGAGAGACAAAAACCTATATAGCGCAATACCTTAATATTAGCAGAGAAACTTTATATAAATATTTAAAGGAAAGCACTAGAACTAATATATCGGACTAGTAAAATATTTATTCTTCCAAAAATTACTAAACCACTCCTAAATTTGCTATAATATATATACAAATAAAAGAGTAGAACCATGTTAAGCACTAGATATCTAGATCCTAAGAATGATGTAGCATTCAAAAAAATCTTCGGCTCAGAAAAGAATAAAGACATATTGATAGAATTCATCAATGGCATAATGGATTATAAAGGCAGGCAGGTTATCAAAGAAGTAACATTTCTATCACCTATTCAAGACCCAGAGATAGCATATCAAAAACAAAGCGTAGTAGACGTTCTATGCAAAACAATAGATGATGTGCAGATAATAGTAGAGATGCAAGTAGCCCCACAAGAGGGCTTCATAAAAAGAGCTCAATATTATGCATCAAAAGCATATTCACGCCAGCTAAAACCAGGGGACAAAGAAGGATCTAGATATAAAGATCTAAAAGAGGTAATATTTATAGCAATCAGTGGCTACACGATCTTCAAAGATAAAGAAGACTATGTATCAAGACATGTAATTATGGATGAGAAAACATATGAGCATGATCTGAAAGATTTCTCATTCACATTTATAGAACTTCCTAAATTCAAAAAGAAGAAAGTAGAAGATCTAAGCAATATAATAGAGAAATGGTGCTACTTTTTCAAACATGCTTATGATACAACAAAAGAGGATCTAGAAAAGATAATAGGAAGTGATGCCGTAATCTCTAGAGCGTATGAAGCGTTAGACCAATTTTGCTGGAGCGAAGGGGAACTGCTAGCCTATGAACAAGAACTCAAACGCATCATGGACAACCAAGCAGCTGAGGATTATCTGATCAATACAGCAATGGCTGAAGGTATGGAGAAAGGTATGGAGAAAGGTATGGAGAAAGGTATGGAGAAAGGTATGGAGAAAGGTATGGAGAAAGGTAGAGCTGAGGGTATGGAGAAAAAAGCTATAGAAATAGCAAAAAATCTTTTCAAGCAAGGCGTTAGTGTTGATTCTATTGCTCTAGCTACTGGCCTTACTAAAGAAGAGATAGAGGGATTTAGCTAACACAGCTCAGTCAACATTCCCAGTGTGTCTGTAAGATTAAGCGTTGCCCAATACAACTAAACCAGAATTTTGGCGGATAGAAAGGGATTCGAACCCTTGTTACATCAATGATGCAAACACACTTTCCAGGCGTGCGCCTTAAACCGCTCGGCCATCTATCCAAAAATGTAATAGCTAAAAACTAACTACCTTATTTACTTTCTGCAGATGCTTGTTTCTGATAGTAATATTTATCCTCCTTAATCTTAGCAGCTTTACCGCTAAGCTTACGTAGATAGTAAAGTTTTGCTCTTCTTACAATACCATGTTTTTCAACTGTTATTGAAACAACACCCGGCGAGTATAATTTAAAATTCTTTTCAATTGCTATGCCAGCTGTTATCTTTCTTACTATAAAAGATGAATTGATCCCAGCGTTTTTCCTTGCAAGCACTACACCTGAAAATTTTTGCGTTCTCTGAGTTTCTCCCTCTTGTATCAATACTCCTACAGTCACAGTATCCCCTGCTTTAAATGCTGGTATTTCTTTAGAAAGTTTTTGTATCTCTTCTTGTTCAAATTTTCTTAAAAGATCCATATATATATCTCGTTTCTTGTAGAGCTCATTATAACAACTATTCTAAGCTTCTGCAAGAATATTGCTTGCTACAATAAATATTTATATATAGAAACAAGATTTATCAAAACTAAACTCAAAAAAGCAATATATAAAACTATATGAACCCCTTTACTTTCATATGAATTCATCCATTTAATATTTTTATTCGCACTATAGATCTTTTTAAGTAGAGAAATATTATATTTTATTGATAGTACAATAGGGAAAACAAAAAGCAAAACTGCTATGTAATTCTTAGATTCTACCAAAGCTTTAACTTGTAAATATTTTATAATGAATCCTAACATAGGTGGAATACCCATTACAGATATTATTATAAATATGATAGGAATAGTAAGTACTATAGATTTATTTTCATATGAGAAATAAGAGAATATGCAGAATTTATATATAGAATCTAACGTAATATATAACATTAATATGTCATTATTACATGGTAATACATAGCTCATGAATATATAACCTGATTGTGCAAATGCAGAGCATATTACTATATCTCTTATATTATTTTTATCATTTGCTTGCTTGCCAAAATAAACAGAGGTAATAAACCCTACAGATAAAATAATATTGCTGTAACTATTACCAGGAAAAATTCTATATATAAATATATATATTAAGTAAAAAGATAATATTGAAGATGCAGGCATTAAATAGGCAAGCAAAATATCCTTAGAGCCTCTATAAACATTACTTATATATGTCCCCATAGGAAATAAAGATGTTTTCATAATGCAACCAAGAAGGAATAAAATACATGCAAAAGCATTAGCATTATTCCTTATTACAAGATCCCCTTGTGAGAATAAGAGCAAGCCTATTCCATATAATATTATAGTTGCTCCTAAAGCTGAGCATATAAGATAGTTCATAGCATACTTATGGTTATTCCCTACTGAAAGCAAAGTAGTAGTAGCTATAGAAAACACTTCTATACATACATATATATGGAATAAGTCATTACTCAATAACAAACCGAATATAGATGACGCTATAAAAAGCACTAAGCTTGTTATAATGCATCTACTTTTGCTATCAACAAATGCATATTTCCTTGGTAAGAAAGAATATAGGAGTAATATATAGCTTAATAAAGTGATAAACACCTTATTGATAGATGTTACTTTATAAGTAATACCTATAGGAAGCTGCCAACTCCCAAAGTTATATATATCATCAGGGCTAATATAAAAACATAGGATAATTTGAAGAATAGAAACTATCTTCAATAATCCATTGGACATATTTTTTCTTAAGAAGAAAATATTGACAGCGGCACTAGCGAGCGGGGATATGACCAAAAATGCTAATATATTATTCCCCATATGCATATATATCGGATGCTAGCTAACAAGCGCAATATCCAAAGCCCTGTTTGCGTCCCCTATCGGGATTATATTCATACCTTCTTTTAACTCTTTAGGAATCTCCTGAAGGTCAGACTCATTATCTTCTGGTATCATTACTGTTGTAATCCCTCCTCTTTTTGCAGCAAGTAGCTTTTCTTTAAGCCCACCTATAGCAAGAACCCGTCCTCTCAAGGTTATCTCTCCTGTCATTGCTACTTTCTTGCTAACAGGGCGCTTTGTAATAGCAGAAACGATAGTTGTGAAAATAGCAACTCCTGCTGATGGGCCATCTTTCGGGGTTGCGCCTTCTGGAACATGAAGATGTATATCTAAATTTTTGTAATCTTCATGCTTTACTTTTAACTTTGCTGCGCTTGCTTGAAAGAAGCTATATGCCGCCTTTGCAGACTCCTGCATCACCTCCCCTAATTTACCCGTAGTTTTTATTTCACCTTTGCCTGGTACCAACACAGCTTCTATATTTAAAAGCTCACCACCTACTTGTGTATATGCAAGCCCTGTAGTCATGCCTATACAATCTTCCTCTTCTGCAAAATTTACCCTGTATTTTTTAGGTCCTAATAACTCTTCTACTACATTTGTAGTAACATTAACTTTTAATACATCTGGCTCTGATAAAATCTTCTTCAAAGACTTTCTGCATATAGCAGCTATTTCTCTCTCTAAAGAACGCACACCTGATTCCCTGGTATAATAACGCACTATATGTAATATAGCTTCTTTTTCAAAAGTTATTTCTGTTTTCTTAAGGCCGTTATAACCTATTTGTTTAGGTATAAGATGGTTAATGGCAATAGAGGCTTTTTCTTCTTCCAAGTAACCAGAGACTCTAATTATTTCCATCCTATCTAATAAAGGCAGCGGTATATCTAAAGAGTTAGCAGTCGCGATAAATAATACATTTGAAAGGTCATATTCTACTTCAAGATAATGATCTACAAATTTTTCATTTTGTTCAGGGTCTAATGTTTCAAGGAGCGCAGAGGCTGGGTCACCCCTGAAGTCAGAGGCCATTTTATCTATCTCATCTAGTAACATTACTGGGTTATCTTTCTTAGTCTTTCTAAGTAGAGATATAATTTTACCTGGTATAGAACCTATATATGTTCTTCTATGCCCCCTTATTTCTGCTTCATCTCTTACCCCTCCTAAAGAAAATTTTGCATATGGCCTTCCTATAGCATCCGCTATAGACTTAACCAAAGATGTTTTCCCAACACCAGGAGGCCCAACGAAGCATAGAATAGGGCTTTTTGTTTTCTTTGTTCTTTTAAGTACAGAAAGATATTCTATAACCCTTTCTTTAACTTTATCAAGACTGTAATGGTCTTTATCTAAAATTTTCTGTGCTGATTTTATATCTATATTGCTAGGAGCAAGCTTTTTCCACGGCATAGACAGTAATATATCTAAGTAGTTTCTTACTATCGCTGCTTCTGAAGACATAGAATTCATCATCTTATATTTATTCATTTCAGATTCTGCCTTTTCTCTTGCTTCCTTGCTCAGTTTTAAAGTCTTTATTTTCCTCTCCAGAACCTTAGCTTCAGATTTATCATCACCTTCTGAAAGCTCCTTTTGTATCACTTTCATCTGTTCATTAAGATAGTAATCACGCTGAGTTTTTTCTATTTGCTTTTTTACTTTACTTTGCAAAGCTGTAGCTGTTTCTAAAGAAACAGTATCCCTTTTTATTAACTCCAGTAAAGCTATCCCTCTTTTCTGTATATCTGTAGATTCAAGAATCTCTTGCTTCTGCTTAACATCTCCTGAAATATGAGTTGCTATGATATTCACAGTATATTTCAGATCTGTTTTATCTATTATAGATTTTAAAACACTAGGGCTCACTTTGCGGTTAATTTGAGAGTAGTCCGTAAAAGCTTTAATAATTTCTGCTAATAATATATCATCTTGGCCATTATTTTCTTCAATATGTTTATATTGAGCTATATATTGGTTCTGTATATCTATAAATCTAGTTACTTTTACTAGTTTTTCTGCCTCTACTAATAGTTTGACTTTTTCATTAGTTAGCTTTATTACTTGCGCAATCTTTGCTTTAACTCCTATTGTATATAAGTCTTTCTCTCTAGGCGTTTCCTCATCACTATTTTTTTGTGCTACAAGAAGTATGTTCTCAGTTTTATATAACTCTAAACTTTGATTAATTGCTTCTATAGACATTTTCCTGCCTACAAACAAAGGCAATACAATATTAGGGAATATTACTATATCCCTCAGAGGTATAAATGGTAGTTCTTGCGTTTTCATAAATGTTTTTCTTTAAAGTAATAAGTGTTCTTAGATAAAATATAATGCTATAATCTAATTTTGCAATGGTATCTTCTCTAATATATTATATTATTACTCTGTAAAATAGTATTAATTAGTTTATATATGAAAAAATTTTTTATATTAACATGCTTATTTACAGCGGTATGTTTTTTTATCACGGTTTTAATATTATTAAATTTAGAAATAATATTATATAGCATTGTTTTAGCGTATATAATTAGCCCTATTGCTAGTAAAATTAGTTCAATTATAAAACTTGATATATGCTTAGTTTCAGCTGCGATTATCATAGCTGTAATTGCATGTTTTATATCTATTGTAGTTATAATTATGCCTGACTTTTTATTTCAAATAAAATCTATAGCAAGCCATATATTCGCTAATTTAAAAAATATAGAGACTTATAAGATAAAAGCCATTAACTTTATAAGTAATAATGTTTTATGTAAAGACTATAAAAGCTTAGATAGAATAGTGAATAATGCTATAAGCAAGATAGACCTGAGCTATTACAGCATATTATATGTAATTCAAAATAATGTTATAACTGTAATTGTAAATATTTTTGAGATATTCATCACCATGATTCTTTCATTCTTTATTATAATAAACAAAGAAATGATTGAAGATACAGCCTTTGGCTTAATACCTACAGCGTCTAAGAATTATGTTATAGACTTTATTAGTAACAGCTCAGAACTTATAAAAAGGTATTTTTTAGGGGCATTGCAGGTAGTATGCATAATGTGTGCTTATTATACCATTGCAATATGGATATGCGGCATATCATATCCAATAGCCCTGGGTATTTTATCCGGAGTTTCAATATTAGTACCGGTATTTGGCTTACTATGTATATCTGTATTTTCATTATTGTTAAACGTAATGATTTTTGGTTTTTCCAATAAGCTTATATATATATTATTGATATATATTTTTGGCGCTATACTTGAGTCTTATTTCATCACTCCAAAGGTTGTGGGGTCAAAAGTGAACCTTAGGCCATTTTGGATAATATTATCTTTATTAGTATTTGGAAAACTATTTGGAATCATTGGTTTAATAATAGCAATTCCTACGGTAGGAATATTGAAAATATTTATGAGCCAAGCATATATGGCTTATAAAAACAGCGAATTTTATAACAAGAAATAATGAAGCATAAACAGCATTTTTTCAAAAAAGAAACTGAATATAATAAAGATTTTATTATCTCTGAAGCTAATATTATTGCATATAATGCATTATTTAACAGTGGGAATGATTCTTTAGGATGCATGCCGTATCCTAATTTTCTTATAGTGATAGGCCCTAACGGCTCTGGGAAAACTTTCTTAAGCAATAAATGGGCAAAATCTAACAATGCTATATATTTTAACGTTAAAGATAAAGCTAAGATAGAGCTACATCAATATATAGTGATAGATAACATAAGTAATATTGATGAAAAAGATGCTCTTTATGTATTTAATTACGCACATAACCATAAGAAGAGCTTATTAATTACTGCTACAAATATTGATAGCTATCAAATAAAAGACTTGGGCTCTCGCATAAAAGCCTGTAGAAGCGTTAAGCTTAATATACCAGATATATCTTTGATAAAGAATTTTATCCATAGCTATGCTATTAGTAATAACCTCAAGTTCCCCGCAGACTATATAGAGCATATCTCACATATCCTTCCTAGAAATCTTACTAAGATTAGATGCTTTCTAGAATTTGTTAACTATCAATCTTTATCTTATACCCTTGATATAAATAAGAAAATGATAGACAATATCCTTAGTAAATTTAAATGATGGACTGAGCTATGAAAAATGATGAGATAAAAAATCTTATAAATGAGAATAGAGTAGTGTTATTTATGAAAGGTAATAAGAATTTCCCTCAATGCGGTTATTCAGGATATGTATCTAAAGTTCTTCAAGACACAGGAGTTGATTTTAAAGATATAAATGTTTTAAAAGATCCGCAGCTAAGAGAGAATATAAAAATATATTCTAACTGGCCAACAATACCACAGCTATATATAGAAGGTGAATTTATAGGAGGTGCAGATATAGTAAGAGCAATGATATCTGATGGCTCCTTGGCTAAAAAACTATCTCTATAAATATAGCAACTGAGCAGGTTACTGTCTGCTACATTTCCATAGAAGATATTATGTCTTCCACTATTATTTTACTTGGTGGTTTTTCTGCCTTAAAACCTATGGATTTTGCAGATTCCTGAGCTCTGGAAATCTGCATATGTATTTGCTTGGGAAAATCCATAAAATATTTTATCTGGTTGCTTATTTTGTCAACATTGAAATTATGCTGTATGAATTCAGGAATTAGCATATAGTTTACCGCTATATTGATTAAACATGCATATTTGGTTTTTATTGCTCTTCTTATATATAACCATGACAAATTAGATACCTTATAGCCCACTATCATAGCAGTGTTGGATGCCATAATCTCAAGGGTATTGGTTCCAGATTTAGCAAGCGCAAGATGTGCTATTTTATAAGCAGTAAATCTATCTTTGTTGTTAATAATCTTGATTCTAGGCGATATAATTTTTATTAATTGGTAATATTGATCCCCAGGAGAAATAATCAAGCATCTATCTTCTTCAAAATGCCTCAAAGCTGACTCTATAAAAATAGGCAGATGTTTTTTTATTTCCTCCTCCCTGCTTCCAGGGGTAATAATGATATATTTTTTTTCTTCCTCTAAATTATATTTTACAAAGAATTTTATAACTTCTGACTCCGAAATGCTGTAATCATCTTCAAATGCATAATGGCCGGTATATACAGTAGGGAGCCCCTCTTGTTGAAAAAAATTTACTTCAAATGGCAAAAGAGCATATAGCTTATCAAAAATTGCAGCGAATGTTTTTGCTCTGCCTGGTCTATATGCCCAAACACTAGGGGCTACAACATGGAAAATAGTTTGGTGAGGATTATATTTCTTTACCTTTTTCGCTACCCTAATGCAAAACCCTGGGGAATCTATAGTGATTACTAAATCAGGTTTTTTTGATAAAATATCAAATATAGTTTTTTTAATTAGTTTTTTTAGCATGTATATTTTTGGCAATAACTCTACAAACCCCATAATGCTAGTGTTTTTAATATTAAATAAGCTGCTTCTGAGGCCGGCAGCGAGCATATTTTTCCCTCCAACGCCTATGAAAGTGGCATCTTTTCTTTCTTGTAAAAAACTTTTAATGATCTTGGCACCTATTTGGTCTCCTGATTGTTCTCCAGCGATTATATAAATAAGCATAATAATGATAACCAATAATATAGAAGATTTTATCAAGTATCTAGAAAAGAAGAAACCTATTTTATCTATAGACTATGGGCTAAAGAGAATAGGGCTTGCTATATCTGACCCTGAATGGCTAGTAGCATTCCCAATGAAGGTCATAAAATCTAAAAAAGAAATTTATGATATTATAAAATCCGAAGATATAACAGGAGTTATTATAGGAATGCCGCTCGACCTTCAAGGAAAAATAACAGCACTATGTAATGAAATTATGGAGCTATCTAGATTTATAGAAAGCAAAATAGGGAAAAATATATCTATAATGTTAAAAGATGAAAGATTTACATCTAAATTTGCAGATAATATATTAAAAGGTCATGGATATAATGTTTCACACAGAAGGGACAAGGAAGATATGGTATCTGCATGTATAATATTACAAGAAGTATTAGACAAAATCATAAAAAAATGATATTTCTTTTTATTAAGAAAATAATAGGCATTGATTAAGAGATTAACATAAGCATGAGTGATAAGTTTTATGAAAAAAATATTTCTATATCTAAGCAGTCATTATTTTTATCAGAAAATTTCCTCCGTAAAACAATGCCACACTACAGTTGCTACAATATAAATTATAAAGTCGTTATAATCATCTTTATGTGTTTTATAGCATTAATATTTGATTCAGAAGCTTTCTGCATTTTTAATTTTACTATTTATATATTACATAATATATTTAAAAGCTATATATTCTTTGTGGCAGCTAAAAGTGAGGAGCATAAATATAAGGATGATGATGCCTATGATTATCCTATATATACTATTGCAATACCTATGTATAAAGAGATAGGGGCCGTAGCTTCTGTAGTGCGCTCTATACAGAATTTAGATTACCCAAAAGATAGACTAGATGTACAAATAATAATAGAGGAAGATGATATATTTTTGCATAGAGAAATTATATTATCCAACTTACCTAAATATTTCAGGGTAATTTCTGTACCTAAATCCACCATTACTACTAAACCTAAAGCATTGAATTATGCTATCAATTACGCAATTGGCAAATATATTGTAGTATATGATAGCGAAGATATACCGGAGCCAAAGCAATTAAAAAAAGCATGTTTTTATTTTTCTAAACTAGGGGAAAAATATGTATGTATTCAAGCAAAACTTAAGTTCTATAATTATTGTGAAAACTTACTTTCATGGTTTATAAACCTAGAATATATTATATGGTTTGGGTATCTAATTAAAGGTATTTCTAAGCTAGATATGCCAATTCCTTTAGGTGGCAGCAGCAACCATTTTTCTGTAAAGCATTTAAAGGAAATAGGCATGTGGGACCCGCATAATCTAACAGAAGATGCTGATCTTGGTTTGAGGATATATTGTAATAACTATAAAACATATCTTATGGATTCTTATACATATGAAGAAGCTCCTGTAATGCTGTATCAATGGATTAAACAAAGGTCTAGATGGATAAAAGGGTTTATACAAACCTTTATGGTATATACAAAGCTTAACTTTAGCAGGAAAGTAAAACTCAATTTTAAGTTTAATTTGATATTATTTTTATTTATAGGGTCTTCTTTTTATGTGTTTTTCCTTCAAGGGGTGTTTTTTTACTATCTAATTAAGAAAAACAGTTCAACTATATACATATTATGGGCATTAATAAAGCTATATGGAGCCATTTGCATATATTCTTTTGGCTTTATTAGTTTAAAAAACAACAATATTATGGGTATAAAAGAATATCTAAAACTTGCTATAGCGCCTTTATATTTTATATTGCATTTTATAGCAACATATTTAGCTATAATAGAGTTATTTTTTCGTCCATTTGCTTGGAACAAAACTCAGCATGGTCTCACTAAATATAAATTCACCTTTAGTAAAGGGAAGGAAAAATATGATAGTATAGCAGAATTGGATAATAAATAAGAAGTTGCATATATGACGTCATGGTTATTTAAAATATATTTCAATTCACATACAGTTTGTGTAGAGAATAGCTTAAATGGTAATATATTTGCGTATTAACCAATATTTATATTATGAACGCAAGAACTCAACTAAATGGAAATTTTATAACCGCATTAGAAGGCACATTAGAAAATATGGCAAAATCTGACCCAAAACAAATACTACAATCTACATCAGAATTAGGTAAAGCATTTGTAGAGCTTTTTAAAGAAGACGTAAAAGAACAAGTTCAAGAAATGAGAGAAAGCTGGAATAGTTTTTCTGTAACAATGCAAGAAAATGCATCAGAGCTATCTGCTAAAACATATGAAGCGATGTCTAATTTATATAAATCTATATCAGAAGTATGTAAAACAGCTAAAGACAGTGTATTAAATGCAATGTCAAATGTATGTGAGGTAATGGGCAATTGGGCAAAATCTGTATATGAGAAAGCTAAACCAGGAATCAAGCAAGTACAAGAAGCATGCAAAGAAGCAACTAGTGAGTTATCCCATCAATTCAAACATGTAAAAGAGTCAGTAAAAGGTTTGAGCCAAAATTCTGCTAGAGGTCTCTAATATTAATTATTGAATGTATACATCATTACCATATGCGGTATACATTCATCCACTCTATTTCCTTTCGCAGATTAAACCCATGAGTGTCTGTATAACTCTTTTGTGCTGACATTTCAGTGCAATGATTGAAAACACCTCTGATCATAGCTGCAACTTCAGAACTAGAAACACTTTTTACTTGTGAGTGAATACATGTTGCTTTTTTTTTCAACATGCCAGTAGATCATTACACCACAACCACCATACCTATTATGATACTCAGATATCATATTTTGAAAATAAAATGTAAATTAAATAGAATCGCAAGCAACAGCAATAGGCATCTTGCCCCATATTCTGGGATTTCTAATTTTGAATAAAGAGTTTGTTATCTTTTTTATAGCATTTTTAAGATTATCTCTACTTAAAAAGTAGTTTTTTATATGTCGTAATTGATTATATGTTATATTAGAACTGTCAGAGCAAATATGCTTCAGCCCAACATTAGTGCCAAAGCTATATATAATCAAAAGTATCCTTTCTGAGAGTTCTTTAGGGGATAGATATATTTTGTCGCCATAAGATACGAAGCCACCTATAAAATCAACATTTAATTGAACTTCTTTTAAAATATCTATCAAATTAATAGAGTACCATTTATTATGCAAATGAGAAAAAGGAGAAAGCCCGTAGGAAATGGTTGGAGGATGGATGAAACTTATATTGGAATTACACTTTTTTCAGTAATAATTATTTTTCTTGCAGTTTGATGATAATTATGTATATAATTTTTTATAAGTTATGCTTTTTTTATATTAAACAAGTAAATAATAATTATCCTTGTGTAAATACATATGCCAAAACTAGTTGCACCAGTTAATATTTTCCCATCACTTTCTCGTCATACCAAAATTAGGTAGGGTAGCTCAGAAACAAAAGTAGAAATTCCTGTTACAAGCTTACAAGAAGATACATTGGAGCTAGCATTTAAAGGAGAAGATGTCCTCAGTCTATCAGAGAGTAGCATTGTAAGAAGCCATGGAAATAGTGATGCTATCAATAAGGAAGATATAAGAGGTTTAGATAGCGTTACATACTCAAGACAAGCTATATCATCATAGATTTACTAACAGCAGGGCTCAGGTTACAATGCGTTCAGACGGGAGTTTAGGTGCAAGGGTGTTAGAGAGCATTTTTGGAGGTATGCTTAGAAGTTCTACATCTGAAGCAAAGCCAGCTTCTGAGGTAGAGGCATTTTTACCGCCATCTAGAGAAACTGCTATTTCTTTTATGCCCCCTGTTAGCACAGATATGCTGTCATTTGATCTGCTGCAAGAAGATGGAACAACGCAGAAATTTGATTTTAGGGATTTATTACGAGGTTTTAAACAAGATATTTCAGGTATAAAAAATAAAGATAGTATGACTTTTGTTCTTGGTGCTCGTGCTGGCAAAACTACTCTTGTAAACTATTTGACAGGAAAGAAATTTGAAAATCACTGGGATGCTTAAGGTTCATATCAACTTTCTTCCACAGAGCCTATGAAATCTTCCATTAGATTTGTTGCAGATAAAACCTATGCATTAATGCCTGAGTTGCATGAGCATAACGGTGTAGTATTTGTTGATTTTGCTTGTTTTGATATTAATAGGCCTGAAAAAACTAGATTTAGTGAACATTTATTTAGGTTAGAAGTAATTGCAAATATGAGGGGGGTTAAAATTCTTTGTGTAGCTTCTAATCAAGATTTAGAAGGTTCTGGAGCAGAATTTATAGGCGCATTAGAAAAGTTAGCAAAATTTATAACTAACTTTGAGGATGAAGAATCAATAAAGGAAATAATTAAATCTTTTTCTATTGTTGTTACAGGGTATCAAAAACGCATGAGCGCAGAAGAAGCACAAAGAAAAAAATCTGAAATTCAAAAGGCCAGGGCTTCTCTTGAAGAAACAAAAGCAAGATTGCTTAGAACATGTATAGAAGAAGAAGTTGAAACACATACTGATATAAGAAGAAAAACACGCCATTTAAGAGAGGATGAGCAAACTCTCTTCCAATGCGAGCATTCGCAAGATGTAGAGGAAGTAAAAAAAGCTGCTTTGACAAAGATATCTAGGCAAATGCCAGTAAAAGCAGTGATGCAGATAAAAACAGCAATTGCTGATGAGTTAGAAAAAGCGAGAGATTTAATAGTAAGCGAAGTTTCTAAAGAATTACTAGAAGTAACAAGAAGAGATGTTATTAATGCTAAATCTACAGATGAATTGAGTGATATAGTAGGCTATATTGATTCTTTAGATCAACATAAAGATGAAAACGAAACTTTAGGAGATTTTACAGCAAGGCTAGCTCAAAAAGATGGGGTGATATTAGAACAGGTAAGACAAAATATTAAAGAAATTTCATATAAGTTAGAGTTCTTATATCAGAATCTTCCAGAGGCAGAAAAGGAATTAGTATCTCTACAACAATCCTGGCAGAATTATATAAATTCGGAGATAGCTAAGATTAAATTAGATTTGGTAAAATTAATTCAACCTCCTATGATTACCATAGTTGCAGGTGATGCAGAATTTAAAGGGTATTTTGTAACAATAAAAGATATATCTGAATTTGTTAAAGCTTACTCAGAATCTGAGTTGAAATCTTTAGAAGTTTATGCAAGTTTATGCTTCAATGCTAATGCAGATTTAGCATTACCAGGGGTTAGCTTACGTATAGAGACTACAAAATTCTTTATTCCAAATGAAGTAACAATGGATCTTTCAGGTAAAGATGGGGAGCAAGAACAAATAGCTTCAACAACTCCATCTACAAATGGCAAGCCTGGTGAGCCTGGGGAATCTGGTGGGAATTACCTGGTGGTTGCAGCTGAATTTATTGGCTTGGATAACTTAACAGTTATTTCTAATGGAGGAAAAGGAGGTAATGGACAAAATGGAAGTAATTGACAAAACGGCAAGGATGGGGCTATTCCGAGAGATGTTGATAGTAATACAAAAACCAGAGAAAATCCAAGAACAACAGAGAGTAGAAAAAAACAATATGATTATTTTGAATTAGGAACTAGTGCAGAGCAAGGATGGGATGCAGGAAGAGGTGGGATAGCAGGAATAGGCAGTAATGCCGGTAACATAGCAATCAAAACTTTTAAGTTAGAAAGTAAAGTAATTCAGCTGAAGTCCAAATCCCATAATATTGGCAAAAATCTCGTTTCTGGTTCACATGGGGAATTTGGTAGAGGTGGTAGAGATGGCGGAAAAAAGTCAGGGTATGGAGCGTTCATGCTCTAGCATCTACTGCACTTGACCCAGGTAGTAGCTTACGCGCGCAGGGGGCGTTTTTTTATCTGCACTTGAAATAGGAGGCAGAATTACAGGTGGATGTGAGTATGAACAAGTCTACCATCAAGGTAAACTTGCTGCAGATGGTAAAGAAGCAACTCAATTGAATGCAGAAGACCAGAAGTATCCAATATCTGCAAAAGTTTTAGAATATACAGCTTCTAATTTTAAGAGTTTTGCAAAACAACAATCAGATTTACTTGATATTTTGAAAATAGAAGTAGTAGAGATTGAATAAATTTTTAACAAGCACTAGATTATATACCAGTAATATCAGTTAGCAGTTCTTTAACAAAGCGTGCAGGGGGTTTGTATGCTATGTCTACATCAAAAAAATTAGAAAATAAAATACCACTTGCAATTACTGAGAAGGAAAAGCTAGTGTCTGATATAGGGGAGAGAAAGGTAAATGCTAAAAACACTTTAGAGTTTGTAGTGCAATATCCAGACCAGCTGAAAGAGCATGTATTGGAGGAGGTAAAGCGAATAGCTGAATCTGAGTTACAAGAATCTATAATTGCTAGGCAGATTTTAGAAAAACATCATCCCAAGCAAACTGCTGGGCCTGCTCCTGCTGAAGTCAAGCTAGCAGATGTACTAAGGAGTGAGGAGCCCAATATAGAACATTTGAAAATAGCTATATTTAATGCTACAGCTGAAGAATTTTTTATATGTAGTAAGAGTCTTATAAAGCATATAAGAGAGGGTGGGATACTCCCAGAGCAGGCAGAGGAATTATGTGGATTATTTATAGCAAAAGCTTTTGCTTATAGGCAACTTGTTTCTACTGTAATATCCATTCTGAAAGATGTAAGCCATGTGATGAAGTTTTTCTCTTCTCAAATATTTGAGTTTGTTCAGAATAATTTACATTTAAGTGATGCGAGATTATTAATGTTTAATATTATAGATCACGAAAAAGACTTTATACGTGATGGTAATAGGCTTGCTCAGATATTAGACAATATAGGTTTTACACAATTACTTGAAAGTTCAAAATCTCCTGATCAAACAAAAGAGATTTTAAATTTGCTAGATTTATTGTCCTCTCAAGCAGAAATAGCATTGTATTTGCAAAAAGAAGTAACAGAAAAACCGAGGGGTGAGCTATTATCTTTTGAATTGAGAGATAAATTACTTAGACTATATGAAGGTGATAAGAGAGGTGAAAATGGCCGTGTTGCAAAAAAATATGGCTATTATCACTAAAATCTGTATTATCTCTACAAAAAAAAGAAATGACGTTTTTACGCCATGTAACGGATTTGCAACAAGATTTAGGGAAGCTATTTGAATCAGATGTACAACTGCTCAGCACAGATCTTATGATGCAGCTTAACTCTTTATCCCCTTTTGGGTTATTAGAAAATAGGCTTGTTAAACTGCTATCTGCATTGCCTAGCAAGCCAAAATTGGCTGAGGTGTTTTTAGATACTTATCGCTGCATAAAAAAATTAGATGAAACTTTCATTATCACAAAGGAGAGATTTTTGCCTAATGTGTTGCATGAATTAGAGAAATTTTTACAGGACCCTAGATTTGCAGATCAAAAAACAAATTTATTAGAAGCTATAGGCAAAATAATTATTTCTGATTTTACTTTAGATAAAGAAATGCAGCTTTCAGATGCCTATGTAGAAGCTCTATGTTCTTGTTTAGGAGATGAGAAAACCGCTCTTAATATAAGAAATAATATGGCACTTGTCATTTCTTTATATTCAACAAAATTCTTATGGCAAAATCAGGAATTAAGGAATAAAGTTTCAGCTGCTCTGACTGCAGCAATAAAGCATGGAGATGCAAATACAGCAAAAATAGTTTTTGTCGCATTTAAAAATTTAACTGATAAATTGCCACAAAAAGTTACTGAAGAACAAATGCCTTTGGAGGATTTATTATGCGCTGTAGCGCACTATCCTTATAAGGATGCTAACATGCTAAGGGAACCGTCAATTTATTGCCTTTAGGATGAACATGTCTGTATATCTCTAAATTTAGGCTACAACGATCCCATGAGTTGCATTATTCCAAAAAGCAGTAGCATTTTCAAATGCTAACTTTCTTTCTCGAGCTTTTTTTGTATACCGTCCTACATTGATAGCAAATAGATTTCTTACTTGTCCTATAAGCGATAAACTTTGCTGTAAACCGCCTGAGGATTTGAATTTAATAAGTGATTTTTCCCTTCGCCGTGTAGGTATATGCGCGTTTTCTACTCTATTGTTTAGACCTTTATGGTTACGATTTTCAACTCTAGGAAAGAGCATTTTTATTGGCTGATTATAACTTCTGAGTTTATCGGTAACTATAATCTTTGGAGAAGGCTGCTCACCCAGTAATTTACTTAGAAACCTCATAGCAGACTTTTTATTTTTACGCTTTTGCAAAAGGACATCTAGCTCATATCCCTCTGAGTCTACTGCTCTGCAAAGTATATATGTTTCTCCATTAATCTTGACCACCATTTCATCCAGATGCCACTTATCCCCAGGTTTATATTTTCTTTTTCTTAAGACTTTATCGTAATAGGAGCCAAATTTATAGGACCAATTCCTAATAGTTTCATAGCTTACCTGGACACCTCTGTATCTAAGCATTTCTTCTATATCTCTAAAACTTAAACTGAACCTATGATATAGCCATATAGCATGACCAATTATTGTTACTGGGAATCTATAACCTTTTGGAGCAGACAGCATATTTTTGCATCTTAATTAGTACCTTTAATTTAACAGATTCTAGAAATATTTTATACTCTCTAAATTAACTTGAAGGTGACATTAAATAATGTTAGCATTATAAATATAACTTTAAATTAATATAACTATGCCATTAGTTGTTCAAAGTGTATCTTGTAATCCCAATCTTCGTTTGCATAACCTTTCAGGCCAACCTCAATTATCAAAGCATAGATCAACTACTCAACAAATACGTCAAAATTGTTTTGATATTTTGGAAATGGACCTCAGCAAAGATGCAAAAAGAGCTGCAATGGAGGATAAATTAGAATTTGCTACTTATAATGCTTTGGGGGCTAAGCCTAAGGATAACATTGGAATGGGAGATAATATTAATTTAGCTATCACTCATTATAGGCAACTTCAAGATCTGCTGAAAAACATATCGCATGGGGCTATTTTAAAAAAAGGAGATTATGATTATATTTTACAGCACCATATATGCATCAATCAGAAAGGCGAGTATCTATTTTCATGTAGTGATCCATTAACATTTAATATTTTTTGTCTTGCTGCACAAAGGGGAGAGAAGATTGATCAGAGAATTTTAGATCTTCTTTTTACAGCTTCGAAGCAAGATTCTAACGGCACAAGACGCGCAGCTATGTTTGCAGCGGCTGGCTTAGTTGTTGCTGCGGATTATGTAGGAGCATTGAGCGGGGTTACTTTTATTGCTATGCCAGGTGGTGTAATGCTTGCTCCTATAGCAGGTGGACTTGCTGTAGCCCTTTATGTTGCAAATGCTAATTCAGTAAAGCCAGAGGATAAAGATCTTACAATAGGATATGTATTAAGTACTAGCTTAGAAATAGTGCATAATAGCATTTTGCATGGTAATAATCCTGCATGTTATAAAACAGAAACGGCAAAGTCATTAATGAAGACGCTTCACAAAACTGCACAGAAGGCTCCAGTAGCTACTTTGCCTATAATGGCAAGTTTAGAGCAAAGCTCTAATGTATCTGCAACAGAATTAGGGGGGCTGAAAGAGCCTGAAACAGGGTTTTTACCAGAAGCGCTCTTATCTTATTATGCTCTTAAAACGCCTACAGAGGCAAAGTTGAAATTGGTTTCTTTAATGCTTCAAGATATTGATTCTTTATCAAAAGAAGAGTTTCAAGAATCTTATAAAGTATTTCTAGGCAAAGCAGCATATAAAACAGATGCTAAAAACCCTGAGAGTTCTTTTTTTAACTTTGCATCTAGTTGGCTGAATTGGGCTGATAGCCATGTAGCTTATAAGGATGAGTCTTTACCTATGTTAAAAGACATAATGAAGAAGGTAGCAGAAAACAATAGTTTGTGCCCAGATGAAATTCAACAAGCAGAAGAAAGCCTGAAGACCAATCCTGCTTCTGAAGCAGAGATATTAGGCTCTGACCTTGCTATGGATATATTAACTGGGATGGCCAAAAATGGGCAGAAATTGCCAAGTGGCACCATAGATAAATTAGGAAATATTATTTCAAACACCAGCGCTACTAGCTTTGCCCAAAGAAAAGCTACTTTGGCGCTTCTTATTGCATATAGAAACGGGCAGGCTATTTCACAAAATCTCAAGAAAAAAATAGATGCCGTGCTAAACAGAGGTAGAGTATATGCTGCAAATGCCATTGAAAAATATATAAAGGAGCAAAAAAAGGGCCTTCCAGATGAGGTTGAGGCATTGTTGAAATCAACTTTATCTACTACTAAAGAAAAGAGATTGTCTGATGCTATTAAAAAAGTTTTTGCTACACTGGCCCGATATGACTCAAAATCTTTAGAGGGGCAAGAAGATTATATATTAAAAAATCCTAATGAATATTTACATAGATTCGGTTATGCAATATTGTCTGGCTTAAAAATTACTGATAAAGCATATATAAACATATCTAGGGTCTATACTCTTGGCATAGGCGCTACAGAGACAACACATAAAGTTGATTTCTCTGGACATAAGGCAAATGCAATGAATATGTTACGCATTGCTGCTAAATCTTATAAGATTCCAGTAGCAGTTTTAACAGAGGTGGCAAAAGGCATAGACAGAGAAAAGGCAGAGCATTGTGCAGTTGCTGATTTTATATCCCATTTCTTACAGACATTTGATATAGAAGAATTGAGTGGTACTGTTGATTCTTTAAGAATTTTAATAGGTTTATGGGAGAATTTAAAAAAAGGTAGAGCGGCATTAAACACAAGCGCTGCCATGTTTGGCTTAGCTAAGGCAATCACAGGCTATGGTGCACTTAGGATAGATGATTTTGTAGATGAAATAGCGCAATATGTTGTTGATTCTAACAAAGAGCTTGATGTAAGAGAAAATTTAGCAATAGCACTACTGCATTTAGCAAAAAATAAAAATGATTTTACACAAACATCTGTTACTTCTTTATTAGCTAAAGCTATAGAAGTTGAAAGCAATGATATAGAGGAAAATTTAAAACAATATTTACTTTCTACAGTTGCTTATGTAGTTGGCAATCAAGGTGGAAATATTATAACTGCAGAACAATTGAAAAAGCTGATTAGCATACAGACATATGCAGTAGGAATTGTAACAAGAATTGAAGCGATATTAGCTAAATATATAGACAAAGAAAAAGACTTACCTAAAGATGTATTAGAGGCTCTTATAACTAAAATAGGGGGAGCGTTTGGTAAAAATGCTCTAGAGATTTTAGGGCAGTTAATAAACCATAGAGATCTTCAACTTGATGAAGTAAAAAAATTACTTGAATATAAAAATGAAATTAAAGATCCTGATGATTATATTTTATACTTAAAACTATTAGTCCATGCATCTGATATAGGCATTTTAGATGAGCTTGCCGTAAGAAAAATTGAAGAGTTATTTTCTGCTGATTTGCATACAGAAGTTTTGCTAGAATTTGTAATAATTTTTAGAAATTTAACTAAGAATGGTAATATTGATTTATCAAACATCACTATAGATATTTTATATGAGCTGTTAGAGTCTGAACACCAAATTTCTCAGATTAAACAACATGCTATAGAGGCAATTTCTTTTTGCGAATCAGAATTAGCTGAAAAGCGATATATAAAAGCAATTACATCTTTATTAGACCCCAAAGACTTTGATCTGAACATAGTAGCATTACGATATGCAAAAAAAGCATTTGAGAGGATTGAATCCTCAGAAGAGGTTGAAATAATGTTAAGAAGGGTTGAAAATTTACTGGAAGATACCAAATTATGCAAAGCATCGCTGAGTGTATTTTTGCAATATGCGCAAATCAACCCTCAATACAATCCATCTGAATATTTAATAATAATATCAGAAAAACTGCTGTTAACTTCTTTGGATAAAGATTTAAGAAATATAGCATACCAGATTTTAGCCAAAGTTTCTGAGGCGGTTAAAGATAATACAGAAGTTTTCCGTGTTGAGCATTGTTTTAGAAAAGATATGCCAGCTCTTGAGCAAATAGCTAAAACAGTTGTAGACACAGGGGGTTTGCTAACTATTACAGCTTTTGAAAAGATATCTGAAGATATTAACTATAATTGTCTTTGTATTTTACATGCAGCAATGCAAAACAAGCAAGTATTACCACAATTTGCCATTAGCGCAGTAGTACAGAGTTTTAAAAAGCAACTCCCAAGGCTTGTTCACGAAAAATCTTTTGATTATATAGAAAAATTTGGATCAGTATTATTTCTATCTACCAGTACCTCTTCTTATATATCAGAACAGATTCTTTTGACTATTGCTGATTTAGAAATGATAGATGGTAGTTTTAAAAGCCTTGTAGAGAGGGCTGTTTCAAACGGCAAAAAACTTCCTGATAAGCTTGTAGAAAAACTTCTGTCCCATCCAGAATGTCATAAAGAATATGGTGTTATTTTGGCTAACATGGATCCTGAATTATACCCTGAGCAAGAGAGCAGAATAAAATTTGTTGCAGCAAAAATTGATAGAGCAAATCTTATTTCAGCTGCTACAGAAGAAGAGATGGGTGTTGATGCTTTGCTCAAAGAGCTATATTTACACAACTCTTCTGGGGCAAAAGATCATGATATTCAGACAGAGGTAAAAAAATCTCTAATAGAAGTAGAAAAAGCTTATCATGCTTGTGCTACTGTTGGAGATAAAATTAGAATTAAAGATTTTACCCAGCAGAATATAAAAAACTGGGCTGATTTAGTAAAATCTGGCACAGGTATATCAATGGCCGAGAAACTAGCCGTTATTAAGCGCGCTATGCATATAGACTCAGGCTATCAACATGAACTACGCAGCACACAACTTATTGCAATTTTGACTTTAATAAATGATAAAAATGCAAGATTGGCTCAAGTCTCTACCGGTGAAGGTAAATCTTTTATTGTAGCATCTCTTGCTGCTTATTATGCATTATCAGGGAAAAAAGTTGATGTTATCACAAGCTCTAATGTTTTAGCCATGAGGGACGCAAGAGACAAAAGGTCATTTTT
>JAUIKA010000087.1 GCA_030430995.1 Alphaproteobacteria bacterium | reverse complement strand
GCAATGCGGATTGTGCATCATCTTCTGAGGCAGCTTTGACGGTTGCGTCTATTGGCTGGCTACATATGCCAAGCATTTTCGAGGCGTATTATAATGCGAATTTAGATCCAGATACTGCTTTTATTATAGAATCTACTTCCTATCCTTTATCTTTTCCTTCGTGCATAGATTTTAGAAAACCCCTAACAAATTCTTTATTTAGAATAAATTTTTGCATTAACTTATATTGCTCTTTGGTTGCATCAGTAAAAGCTGTTGTTTATAAGGCTGTTAAGCGACCTAATGTCTCTTCAAAGCTCACTGGTAATAAAATTTCCACATCTCCCTTTTCCCCTACGTCAAGATACACATACTCTGGTGCATATATTATTACTTCAGCTGTAGTTATATATTCACTTGCAATGCCTGATATTATTAATTTTTTGCTAGCTCTTCTGAAATATTGGATGGGGACATAGTTAGTTGCTTTCGATGAACCTTCAACCAAGCGCGATCACTAGTAATTGGTTCTCCAGTTACTTTTCCATATAATTCTGCATCAGTTGTGCTATGCAAAGAATAAATTAATACTAGTTTATTGTTTACAGTATATTTTCTAATCCGCTGCATTCAAAAGCCCCTCCTCCATGTCCTCTATTTCTATAAGCCTTATAAATAAAGAATCATAACGTTTTTGCTTCTCCTCTATGCTTTTTGTTAAGCTATAAAACTTTTCTCTGGAATTGATATATAAATCAGGATCTTGCAACTCCCCCCTTCCCCTCTCCATCTCAGCTTCTAATGTCTCTATCTCTTCTTTAATCATTTCCTGCTCTCGTTTATATTTATATGAAAGCTTTTTGCTGTTAGTAGGAGCGCTGCTTTTAACAGACGGCTGCGTGGTTTTAACTATAGGCTTATCATTTTCTAATATAGAGCTTTGATATGCAGAACAATCCATCACTTCCTTTGGGGGCTCCCCTTTCTGCATTACTATTATTTTATTAGATATAGTTTCCGCAAAATATCTATCATGGCTAACAATTATAGCGCTGCCATTATATGATGATATGATGTCTATCAATACTTCTATGCTATCCATATCTAAGTCATTTGTTGGCTCATCTAGAATCATCAAATTACCAGGGTTGCTTAAAACATGCGCGAGTGAAAGCTTGGACTTTTGCCCACCAGATAAAGACACTACTTTATCATGTAGAATCTTTGGGTCCAGCATAAACTGCTTCAAATAAGCTGCGGCATGAATAGTATTGCCAGAGACATTTAAATGCATCCCCCCTGCTGGGCATAGGTTCTCTAATACTGTTTTATCATTTATAAGGTCTGATCTATCTTGGTTGAAATAAGAAATCTGCAAAGATGAAGCGTGTATAACCTTGCCAGATATGGCATTTATTTGTTTTAGAAGAAGTTTAAGCAGGGTTGTTTTTCCACATCCATTAGGCCCCATTATAGTTATAATCTCTGATTTCTTCATTCTAATAGAAAAGTCATCTACCAGATATTTATCTTCATCTTTATATTTAAATGATACTCCTTCTGCTTCTATTATAAATTTTGACTTTTTATCTGTTGCCAGCTCATAGTCAATTTTATGCTTTCTGTTTTTATTATTTAATTTGTCAGATAGTTGCCTCCTGAGGGTTTTTAGTAGAGTTAGCCTCTTCTGATTGCGCTTCCTTCTTGCTGTCACCCCTTGGTGAAACCATAGCTCCTCTGACTTCAGCTTCTGATTTAATTTCTCTATTTCTTTTTCTTCTTCTGCTATTACTTCTGCTTGCCAAATATCGAAATAAGCAAATCCTTTATTAGTTTTTCTAAGAACCGCTCTATCAAGCCACCATGTATTATTAGATATATTGCATAAAAATGATTTATCATGACTTATGCAAATAATAGCAGATGTAGAAGATTTGATATAATTCTCCAGCCATAATATTCCTTTTATGTCTAAATGATTGGTTGGCTCATCTAGCAGTAATATATCTGCTTTAGAAGCAAGAGCGAATGCAAGTTTTAATCTTTGCTTTTGCCCGCCAGAAAGGTCAGAAATCTTTAAGTTATACTCTAGATCCAAATTTTGAATAAAGCTATCTATTACATGGTTCTGTTTTGCTATTTCCGCTACGGTTTTATATTTATTTATCTCTGCATATTCAAATTCTTGTGATAAATATGCTATTTTGAGCCCTGGGGATTTATAGATTTCTCCTTCATATAAATAATATTGGTCAGCTATTACTTTAATGAGGCTAGATTTTCCGCATCCATTCCTGCCAATTAAGCATATTTTCTCTCCTTTATGTATAAATATATTTAACCCCTCAAATAAAAGCTTGTCTCCAAATTGGAGCATACCATCTTTTATATAATATATCGGCGGATTTGAATTCATAGCTTATCCTAAATCTCTTTCATGGTTATCAAATTTACCAATATTGGCGATATAATGCAGAATTACATTGCCGATGGGCCCGTTTCTATGTTTAGCAACTATAATTTCAGCCGTATTCATCGCTTTGTTTAATTTATTCATCTGCGTTGATTTAAGCTGCTCATCTTGTATAGCGGTTACCTCTCTACTCAGGTAATATTCCTCCCTATAGATAAACATCACTATATCTGAATCTTGCTCTATAGTACCAGATTCCCTTAAATCTGAAAGCATAGGGCGCTTATCTGCCCTTTGCTCAACAGCTCTAGAGAGCTGAGAGAGGGCTATAACTGGCATATCCAGCTCCTTGGCTATGGCTTTGAGCCCTTGTGTAATCTCAGATATCTCAAGAACTCTGCTGTCATGGCTAAGGCTTGGCCTTACAAGCTGTAAATAATCTACCACTATCATGCTAATTCCATGCTGCTTTTTAAGCTTTCTTGCTTTTGAGCGGATGCTCGCTATTGAAATCGCCGGGGTGTCATCTATAAACATCCCTATATCTCCTAAAGAATTTGCACTGGTTCTGAGCATGTTATATTGCTCTTCTTTTACCATCCCCCTTTTTAAATGGGAGATATCAATAGAGCTATTTATAGCAAGCATTCTAAGCGCTAATTGCACGGCTGACATCTCTAAAGAGAAAAAACATACATTATTCCCATCTCTACAAGCATTTAGGGCAAGGTTAATAGCGAAAGCGGTTTTACCCATAGATGGCCTCCCTGCTAATATAAGCAAATCAGATTTCTGAAACCCGGCAAGTAGATTATCTAAATCTTTTAATTTGCTTGATATACCAATAACATGCCCTGGGTTATTCATAGCATGGTCTATATCTGCCATTACTTCACCAATTGTGTCTGAAAAATTCTTTATATCTCCATCTGCATCAGCGGTAATATTAAAAAGTTTATATTCAGCATCATTTATTTGTTCTGTAGCGGTTGCAGAGCTTGTATAAAGCTCTTTAAGCCAGCCCTGTGCATGCATAGCAAAGCTCCTTTTAAGCGCTAAATCCTTTATCTTTTTTACATAAATGCTGATATCCGCCACGGCAATAGCTTGCGCCGTGATTTGGCTTACATAGCGCTTACTATCCATATTTTCTATCTGTAGATATGTGTCTATATCTATCACTGCTTGGCCAGCTATAACTAAGCGCTCTATAGTAGAAAATATTTTACTATGCATGGGCCAATAAAAGTCATTTTCTGATATAAACTGGCGGATATGGTCAAATTCTCTTTCATTAAGCAGCAGATACCCAAGCACCAATTGCTCTGCAGCCTCACTAGATAGTTTATTTACAGATTCTTCTTCTGACATTCTAAGTTATTAATATTGAGGTTATTATAATAGCATGTAATATTAGTATTGTCTTTATACTGAATCAATGATATATGATTATTTAAATAGTTAATTCTAGGTCTATAAATATTAAACAAATAATAATTTACTTTTATTCTTGATTTTCTGCTTAGCGATGCTGTATAATATAGTTAATACATATTTAGATGTATTAACTTAAATAAAATAAAGAGGTAAAATATATGGGATCATCACCAGTAACATGTAATACTAGCTTTCTTAGTGTAGAAGGTAATTTGGACTTACAACTAAAGCGTACAAGGTCAGAACATCTAGCTCAAATAATTAGAGATGGAGAAGACAGGTCAGACGCTGTAAAGACTTTAACATCAGATATAGCAAAGCAAGAACAAGTAATATTAGAGTCAGATAAACAAGTAATAGAAAACGAACAAATTTCAGCTAAAAACCAAGAAGCTACAGTTGTGCAAGTACAAAAAGAGATGAATGGTCTTTTATCTGCTGTGGCTCAATTGAACCCTGAAGATGCACCTAGTACAAAGGCTGAGCGTGTGAAACAAATAAATTCAGCTATAGATAGTATAAATGCAACCAAAAATACTCCCGGGTCATTACTTAAATCAC
>JAUIKA010000086.1 GCA_030430995.1 Alphaproteobacteria bacterium | reverse complement strand
ACCTATCCTACAGATACAGTTATAGGCACTGATACCGAAGATGAAGTCATAGTTACTGATACCGAAGATAAAGTCATAGTTACCAATACCGAAGATATAATTGAAGAGCCTTATACTATAGTACAAAGCTTAAACATAAGTAACGAAGCCAGAAATAGATATGCTTCATTCAGAATCTGTAGAATAAATATTCTACATGCTATTAATCATATTTCATATCACTATAGCAACATAAGTAATGCTTTTAGTGAAACCTATATTGGATATAAAAAAGTCAATACTACTCGTTTTAATTTAGAAACAATTAATTTATCTAAACTAGAGAATAAGATGTATACTACAAAATATACTCCTAACCATAAGTTATCTTTGATAAATTTATATAGCAATAATATAAATATACCAAAAGGAGCCAAAATTCACTTTTATCATAAAAAGACAAAAAATGGAGATGATGAGTTGCATATCTTAAAATCAGAATATATGCCAATCTATAATGCAGGAAAAAATATAAATCTTGATATAACAATATGGTTTAGAAATAAAAGAAATAATGTTATTGCATTGCTTGTTAGATTGCTTAAGATATGTTTCTAGTTTACACCTTCCTTGGGGTATTAATACTAGTGAATATAGCAGTACCAATGTAAAATGCTATTTCTAGATACTAATTGAAAAATGAATATTCAAGTATAAACATAGTGATGTTACGCTCACCAGGAATAGAGTGGAGTTCATAACTATTTTATATCGACTTAAACTATGCAGAAGGATATTCAAATTGCGTAAGGTATTGACAATCAGAGACCTTAAAGCGCCCTGCAATGGGCTTCTCTTATGCTTATTGGCCTATCCCCTTAAGCTATACAATATACAATTAGATAAACTTTTCTTCCCCAATAACCATCACAACATCTTTAGAATACTAATAAATATGGCATTTCCTTGAATTTTCTATATTAACCCCAACTGCGTTTAAAAATGCAAAATGACTGCCTTGGATGCTTATTTTTAGAGATTTGATATGCAGATATAGGAGCGATTTTTAGGCATGGTAAATAAATGTTTTTAGATAGTTTTCTTATCCACAGTTGGGGTTATATTAATGATTTGCTAATGCCAAACTATCCACTTCTATTTATATGTATTTCTAACAGCTCTATAATGAACATTAAAGCAGTATAATTAAAACCCTTGCAATCAAGACTATGTAGCAGAAGGCGCTAATTGGTTAGCATAGTTATTTTATGATTGTGATGCTATATTATTTTTTAATATTAAATAAATTCAGAAATTAATTTATAATATGCTGTTTTTAGCGCTTCATCAAATTCCTCTATAGATATATCTATTCCTAAATTTTTCATTGAAGTTATTTTATTGCTACTAAAACCACAAGGCTTTATATGCTGAAATTTTTCTAAACAGGTGGATATATTAATAGAAAAGCCATGGTAAGCACAATATTTCTTTACCCTAATGCCTATAAAACCTATTTTGTCTTCACCATGCCATATCCCTATAGAATCTTTTGCATGGCATTTAAGACTAAAACTATCGAGGCAAAGAATCAACCATCTTTCAAGAAATTTTATATATTTTTTTATATCTTTTTTCCATGGAGCTTGTCTTAGATCTATTATTGGGTAAACCACCCTTTGCCCCTTGCCATGGTATGTTGCCCTACCACCCCTATTGGTAGTATATATAGGTATATTATTGCTTAAAATATCTCCTGCTTCTGTAGAAGTGCCTTTGGTTATTACGTCATGATACTCACATAGCATCGTTACATTTTCTCCACCTTCAATAACGCTGTTAAGATAGTCATTCATTACAGATAAAGAATTGGTATACTCCTTATCTGTATATTTTACCCATAACATATAAATGGATTATTTTATTCCCTTATTGCTATAATTTAATTGGCTTGCTAATGATGAAGATTTTTTTATATCTTTCACAAAAATATTATTACTTTTTTTAAGGACATTACAAGTAATATGATTATCGCTACCTATAAGAACATATGCCTTATATTCACATCCATTATCTTTATATGTATTAGTAACTATCAAACCACTGCTATGGTCTAATATTTCAATTCCATGCTTAGATAAAATATTCAAGGCTAAATTCCAAATAGCGTCTTTATTTTCATTTTTAACGTCTATTTGTTTTTTACTAGTTTTATTTTTAGTAAATATCTTTTTTATATCAAGCCTACCATCTGCATCACTTTGTCTTTCTTCCTTAGGTATAGGGTAAGAAGAAGCATATGATACATTAAATAATACAGATAAAGCCAATGCTATATTTAAAAATAATTTTTTATTACTTTGCATTGCAAATTTCTTTTAATTTTTTTCCTGCTTTAAACTTAGGTTGCTTATAGGCTTTAATTTGAATAGGCGTACCTGTTTTAGGGTTTCTTCCCATTCTAGATGGAACAGAATTTACATAAAAAGATCCGAAACCTATCAGGGTAAGTCCATCATGTGATATAAGAGCTTCTTTAACTGCATTTGTAAAAGTTTCTATTACCATTGCAGCTTCTATTTTCTTTATCCCATTCTCGGAAGCCATAAAATTAATAAACTCTTCTTTGTTCATTGCGATTAACATTGATTATATGCGTTATATAATAAATAATAGTATTAGTTTTTGCAAACTAAAAAGTTATATAACAATTATTAAAAAGCTATAATGAAAAAAAACTACTCAAAAGAAGATTTTGCTATAGGTATAGATTTTGGAACAACAAATTCAGTTGTTGCTATGTCCACAGGGCTTTTACCAAATGTTATTTCTAATGGCTTAATCCCATCTTCCATTACTATAAATAGCTATAATATAAGGTCTATAAAAAGATTATTAGGGCTAAATACACAGGAAATTGAGAAGCATTTCAAACAATATATCACAAAAAAAGAAAATGCTGTAGTTAAAGTCAAATTTGGCAATAGCTATTACTCCCCTGCATCAATAGCCATTTTAATATTTAAAAAAATTATAAAAAATGTTCATAATCACTCAAAAATAAATATAAAGTCAGCCGTGCTTACAGTCCCTGCATATTTTGATGATAATCAGAAATCTGTTATAAGAGCATCTGCAGAAAATGCTGGCATTAATATTTTAAGGGTAATAGCAGAGCCCACAGCTGCTGCATATGCATATGGGATTAACAAAACTCAAGGTACATATTTAGTATATGATATGGGAGGTGGAACCTTTGATTTATCCCTTGTAAAAATGCATGAGGGAATTTTGCAAGTGATAAAGGTGGATGGTGATAATTTCTTAGGTGGTGATGATATAGATTTTACAATAGCGCAATATTTAGGAGATGAAAGCAAAACTGACATAGCAAAATCTATAAAAGAAGCGCTCTCAGAAGAGGATTCAATAATAATAGATGGGTATAGTCTTACTAAAGATGAAGCTAGAAAAATTTCAGAAAAAATAGTAACAAAAACTATAGATATGGCAATTAATATTATTAAAGGTCATTCCTTAGATGGAGTAATTTTAGTAGGCGGTAGTACTAAATATTTTGCTATAAGAGATGCATTAGAGAATGCATTTGATGTTCCTATATTCAGCTCAATAGATCCAGAAAAAGTGGTAGCTTATGGGGCCTCTATGCAGGCAGAGAATCTTATGCATAGCAAGAATAATTTAGTAATAGATGTATTACCCTTATCTATAGGTATAGAGCTATATGGTGGATTTGTAGAAAAGATTTTGCATAGAAATACCCCTGTTCCCAGCCAGGAAAAAAGAAAATATACTACATATGCAGATTTTCAAAATGGAATGAGTTTTCATGTAGTACAAGGGGAAAGGGAAATGGCAAAGGATTGTAGATCCTTATTTAAATTTGAGCTTAAAAATTTGCCTCTAAAAAAAGCAGGACTTGTAGAGGTGGAGATTTCATTCTGTATTGATTGTGATGGTATTTTATCTGTAGTAGCGCAAGAGGCCCAGTCAAAAAATAATATACAAATAGATTATTCTCCTAATTTCAACTTAAATCCAGATGAGATAGAATCTGTAATAGATATTGCTATGCAAAATGCAGACTCAGACCATAAGCAAAGGGTTAAGGGTGAGGCTATAGCTAAAATAGAGCAAATAATAAATAATTTGAATAAAATATCAAAAGAGGCTGAGTTAAGCGTGGCTGACAGTGATGCTATTAGTAATATGTTGCATTTATTAAAGTTGCTTCTAATGGAGGAAGATGGGGATGTTATACAAAAACGCCTTGAAGGCATCATAGATAGCAATCAAGAGCTAGTAAATAGAGTAACTAAGCTGGGTATACAAAATGCAGTAATAGGAGTCAAAATTTAGCATTTCATTAGTCTTTATATCTTGTAACTATTTACTTATGCTAGCAAAAATAGTATAATTAATGCACTAACAAATATAGTAGTTTGATGGCCATCACAGTGAGCGTAATCCAAGGCAAGGAGGAGAGTGCAATTAAAAAGGTAACCAAATTAGGGCAAAGAGAGCTTAGATTTAAGAAAGCTAAGGAAAAAACTTATT
>JAUIKA010000085.1 GCA_030430995.1 Alphaproteobacteria bacterium | reverse complement strand
GACATTACTATGTTTATAGTTAACACCTATTTTTAATCAACATCTAGAGTTTGTCATTTTACATTGATTTATCTATAGACAGTTTTCTCTATACAGTTTAAATCAGAAAATATGTAAACATCTATCATATTGATATGGCTATATTATATTAACTCAGTTATATATACTTCACTTTATACAGACCTGGGTTATATACCAGGATAGTAACTGCTTTTGCTGTAGATAATTTTAATATCACAATATTTATTTAACGCTAGTCTTTATTCATAGCATGTATTACTATATTTTCAAGAAACTGTCTAGGTGCTACTGGGTTCATCTCTGCTAGACCTTGATGATAAAGCACAGTAGATGGAGTGAGGGCAGGGAGGTTATTCACTTCTATCACTATTATCTTATTAGTATTAGTATTAAAAAATATATCTATCCTTGCATAATTTTCAATTTTCATATGCATAGCTATTGCTTCAATGGATAGTCTTATATCTTGAATTTGGCTATTTGAGATAATCTCTTCAGGTGGTGGTGTAATATTAATTCCTGTGCCACCTTGAAATTTTTCTTCTACAGATAGTACAGAGCCAGATGCTATTGTAATGCTAGGGGTAAGGCTATGGTATATGCCTTTACTTTCTAAGATGCCAACAGTAAGCTCTACCCATCCTAAATATTTAGTATGTTGAACTTTGTTTTTTTCAATGATAATTCTATCTGTTTCGATATATTCTTCTAACAATAAATCACTTATATTATGGGGTGATATTTCAACAATTGAGTTTTGGTCTTTAAATGTATTTATAGGTATATGGTCTTTATTTTCATTTATTATATTAAAATATTTTATCAAGTCTTGATTGGATGTAATTTTTACAATCCCAGAGGAGCAGCCATCACAGCGTGGCTTTATTATATATTCTATATTACCTAGCTTCTTTGTTATATCTGCATATAACGCATTAATTTCTTCAATTGAATATTTATGATGACGTTGAATGTTAATAAGGTATTTTTTAGCTGTAGTGATATTCTCAGAGCCTATTTCTTTTACTAATTCTCCGGTATTATATTTATCCATGCATATAGCAGATGTTTCGGCTCCTGATCCATTATACTTTATGCTATATTTATCTAAAATTGCTTGTAAATTGCCATTTTCACCATCCCCTCCATGGAGACCTAAGAATATAAATGCTTTTTCTTTTTTAGCTTTAGATAGGAATTCCTCTAAGCTATATTTTTTCGGTATTAAAGAATGATCGCTAATATTAATTTCTAACCTAGAACAAATTTCTTTTTGCATTTGTTCTAGATTTTTATTAAATATAGAAGCATTAGAGCAATTTTCATATATCTCTTCAGCTGTATGGCTAAGCGCGTATGAATATGGGAGTTGCCAAATATTCCCATTTATATCTAACAAATATGGTGAAGGAGAAAAATAATTAGATTGTAATAATTTTAACCATACATTAGTTCCACTCATTATAGAAACTTGCCTTTCTGCTGTGTTGCCCCCGAATAATACAAAGACATTTTTCTCTGGCTTTGTTTTAGCTGTAATTTCAGGGAAAGGAATATTATATCTTCGGCAAGCATTTTTTATTATATAATGTAATAAGTCACTATGAGTTAGGCCTATTCTGGATGATTGTTGGAATATAAAGCTATTTTGCTCCATGCCACTAATTGGATTGAAATCTGTAAATAATATTTTGCCATCGCTTTTTACCCATCCATCTATACGTGCAAAGTCACGCATTTCAAATTTTGTAAATAGTTTTTCAGCTTTTTCTCTTATCTCAGCGCATTTATCTTCAGAGAAGCTAGGTGGGCATTTCCATTTGGTATTAGATGTAGGGAGATATTTTCTTCTATAGTCAAAGATTCCTCCATTTTTATAGCAAATCTCTATTTCAGAGGGAATAAGAGATGTTGGCTCACCTTTTTTATTTTCTAATATTATAATTGTAAATTCTTTTCCATAACAAAATTCTTCAACTATAGCATCATCACATATTTGCATATCAAATAGCAATTTCAATTTTGCACTAGCTTCTTCAGGAGTGTTTGCAGAAAATATTCCGATTGAAGAACCGCCGGCGCTTGGTTTTATTATTACTCTTGATAGTTTATTCTGAGAGAAAAATTTTGTGACAATATCTAGCTTATTATCTTGATTTTTATGTATTACTATAGCGCTTAAAGTAACATAATTATTTTGGCATAAAATATTAGATGCTTTTATTTTGTTAAACATGCTATTACATGTTTTGCTGCTATTGCCTATATATGCTATGTTATTGGCCTCCAATATTTCTTGTATTTGCCCATCCTCTCCATATTCTCCATGTATTAATGGGAATGTAATATCTGATTGCTGAAGAATTTGCAATACTTGCTCCTTGTTTAATGGCTTATTATTATTAGATAGTTTAAAGTCAAAATCAGATGGTGTATTAGAATACAGACCACTAGAAGAGATTTGGTAGAATTCTAGATTCTGGTTCACATATAACACATTTACTAAAATTTTATCTGATGATATATGGTCCATAACAGATCTTGCTGAATTGAGTGATATACCTCTTTCTAAAGAGGGCCCTCCGCATATTATGGTAATAGAGAAAGATTTTGTATTAATAGGCATAGATAAAGTTGTGTTGGTAGTTTTAATTATATATTTTCTAAATTTACTTCAGAGTTATATATTAGTTATATGTTGCACTATATGGTCTACAAAAATTTGTAATTTAGTAAGCATATATGGCATAAAAAATATAAGACCTGTATAAACTACTAATATTTTAGGTACAAAAGTTAGAGTTACTTCTTGTATTTGTGTTAGTGCTTGAAATAACGAAATTAGAAGGCCTATAGCCAATGAAATTAGTAAGATAGGGGCAGAAATCCATATAAGCACATCTATTGCTTCTTTACTGATTTGACTTACTGACCCTATATCCATCTTACATATTTAATATAATGCATGAGAATATTTTACCATATTTACTAGATATAATAGAATTATTTCTTCTTTTTTTCGTCAGCATTTGTTTTTTTAGATTTGTCTTTATACCCAGCTGTTTTATACAAAGTATTTTTAATATTTTTTTTAGTGAATATTTCTTTCCTATCTTTCCATGTTTCTCCTGCAGATTTGTAAAATCCTTTTATTTCATCTGAGTAATCAAAGTCCTTTAATGTTGCTCTTGCTGCAGTTATGGCGTCGTTATATTTCCTTGATTTACCTATAGCGGCGCTGCTTGATGTAAGTTGAGCTGTAAGGTTAAAGCTAAAATCAAATAACTTTCTTAGCATGCTAGTCATCATTAGAAATAATATTGCAGAGGTGAAGCAATTTATTAGATTTACTCCTTGGTCTATCATATAAAACTCTATACCGAATAGAGGTATATTTATTTTTGTTAGCAATAGTGGAAATAATAATCTCACATCAACTAGTATTTGCCATGATGCTGAAGAAAAGCAATGGTAGAATATAGTTCTTATTATATCATTTATTAGGAAAAATAATACCAGTAGTACTATTGGTTGCATTACTTGGTAGAATAATTGAGATAGCCATTTAAAAAACATATCTTTTGTTTTATCAAATAGCATGAAAGCAATAAATATAGGCCCTAAAGACATAAGTACAGCTAAAGATACAAATGCAATAGTATAACTTACTATAACCTCTATAATAGCTAAAAAATACATATATAGACCAGAAAGTACCATGCCTGCAACAAATGTCATTCCTAGCATCCATGTAACGAGCATAGCTAAAATTAAAATCCATACACTAGGGTTACAATAGAATTCTGTAAGTACAGAGTCAACAAAAGCGAAGGGGTTGCCACTGGCGGTATATTTATTTAGTATTATATGCATAAAAGAATCTATACTATCCCAAAATAATTGAAAAACGAAGTCATTAAAAAATTTCCAACTTTTTGGTGAGAATATTATAAATAGGACAGCAATTTTGGTAATTCTGCTTATTATATCAACAGAGGTAATTTGTACTACGCCTAAGGTAAAAAATATTCCATATATTACAATATAGAGTATAACTAAGGTTTTTATAGTTAGTAAGGCATCTTGATTATTGGTAATGCCTATATATACAGCATTAGATACTTTATGTAGATTCCCTATAATTGGTGCTATTATTGAGTTATAGAGAAAGTCAGATATTGCTGTATTTGTAGTTTCGCTTATTATTTCTAAATCAATATTCCCCTTTATCTTAGGGTTACTGCTAGTGCATTTTACCCATAGATAATCTGACCCATCACCGTCTGCATATCCATTGATTTGTCCTTTAGATGCATTGGTACTATATGTGGCGCTACTACCTATAGATTTCTGCGTTGGTGATAGAGAATACTCAATTTTTATATCTTCAACTCTATTATATAAATTTTGGTTTGATATTTGTATTTGCATACCATAGCTACCTATGCATGCTAGATTTGAATATCTTTCTTTTCCAGGAGAAAAATTAAGCTGGCCTGAATTAGAATTGGCATTATATGAGAATACATATGAATTAGAAAAAGGGTTTTGAATGAATTCTAATTTGGATGGTTTTATAGATATATTACCTATAGCTATTTC